>DAOTYR010000449.1:0-8290 GCA_034434655.1 Chloroflexaceae bacterium | reverse complement strand
AAGGTGATAGCGACCGTCACCGGCGCGGTCGGCTGGCTGCGCAGGCGCACGGTGTAAGCGGCAGCCTGGGTGGCGCCGGGCGCCTCGGTCAGGCGCAGGAGTGGCGGGCTGACCAGCACCCCGGCATCATCGTTGTCACGAATAGCCACCGTCACCGGCGGGACGGTCAGGCGCGCGTAGAAGCGATCATTGCTGATAACGCGGTGCGTTACCCGGCCCGGGTGGGTCTCCTGGTCATTGTCACCCTCATCAACATCATCATCCACCGCCGTCAGGCGCACTTCCTGCGGAACGCGCCAGTTGGCCGGCGTGAACACGAGCCGGTCAGGCGTGACCGCCACCTGGGAGTCGGGCGTCAGTTCAATGGTTACCGGGGCGGTCGGTTCACTCTCCAGGACCACGGTATACGCAGCCGAGGCACCTTCGGTCAGGGTAAAGGAAGTCTGGTTGAGGGTGACGCCCGCGGTGTCATCATCCACGATCGTAAACAGATACACAGAGGGGCTACCAAGCCCGGCGTTGCTCGGCGTGCCGAGGGTAACGACGAGGTACTCATCATCCTCGTCAATCTGGTCATCAACAATGGTGAATCGCAAGCGGGCGCCGGTGGCGCCAGCGGGGATGATCAGCGCCCCGGCGCGCAGGGAATGATCGGCAGGACCGGCGGTGCCGCTCACGGCGTAGGGCACCACCACATCAATGGCGGCGGGGCGGTCCAGTTCAACCGTCATGGCCGCCGAACCACTATTTTCAGGCACACTGCGCCGCTCGCCGGCGAAGCGAGCCGTAGGAGGCGCATCACTATCGGTAATCGTCAGTATCGCCACGCTCGAACCGACAATCTCGGCGTTGGTGGGGTTGGAAAGGCGGATCTCAAGCGTTTCATTGGGTTCATTCAGGTCATCGCTCAGGATCTCGATGGTAAACGAGCGCGCGATCGCGCCGGGAGTAAAGGTAAGCGTACCGCTGGCGGGGCGGTAGTCAATGCCAGGGGAGGCAGTGCCACCGCCGGTCGCATAGGCGACGGTCACGGTGGTCGAAGCGAGCCGGTTGAGGCGCACTTCCACCGTGGCCCGGCCCTGAGCCTCACTCACGACCAGCGTCGTGGTGGCAAAGCTCACTTCGAGCGGCGGTTCGGGCGTGCTGGTTGGCGCGGGCGTGCTGGTTGGCCGTGGTGTCGCAGGCGTCTGCGTTACCGGAGGCGTTGCCGGGGGCGCCGTCGGCGACGGCGACGGCGTCTGCGCCGGCACCGAAGGGCTGGGCAACGGTGTGGCCGTGGGAGGTGGGGGCGTAGCCGTGGGAGGCGGCGGCGCCGCCGGTGGTTCGTTCGGATTGGTGATTGGCGTCGGCGATGCTTGCTCCTGCGGCGTGGGCGTGGGGATCACCTGGCGCACCGGCGCGGGAGCGGAGGTCGGGGCGCGGCGTGACGAAACGACCGGCATGGGGCTGGGGACCAGTGTTGGCGAAGCGGTCGGAGTAGGTGAAGGGGACGCGGTAGGCGTCGGGGTTTCCTCAGGAACGGGCGTGCCGGTAGGCTGACCGATCACGACAATCGGCACGCTGCTCGGCGCGGGCAGATCGCCTGAAGCGCCAGCACTGGACCGCTCAAGCTCTGCCGCCGCAATTGCCTCCGGATTGATTGGAGGGATGAACGGACCCAACGGCCAGAAGCCATAATCGGCCTGATTGCGAGCGGAGAGATCGCCAGCGTAGCGCGCCACCCTGGGGGAGGTAAGATCGAAGGCAATACGAGCGATCGTCGTGACACCTACGAGCACAGCGAAGAGGGCCAGCAGGATGAGCCAGAGCAGCGGCCGTGACAGGATGCGTCGGTCAGGCAGCCGCAGCCATCGAGCGCGACGAGTTTTCAGGGCTTGTGGTTGTCGTATCATCGGCGTAGCGGAGTGTAAAGTAGAATGTGCTGCCTTGCCCTGGAACGCTGGTTACCCCGATTGTGCCTCCCTGGCGCTCAACCAACTGTTTGCAGATCGCCAGGCCGAGACCGATGCCACGTTCACTTGAGTTGATCCCCTCGCTCGTGCCATCGCCACGGATGAAGCGTTCGAAGATCTGATCCTGCATATCCGGGGGAATACCCCGTCCGGTATCTTCTACTTCAACGCGCACATGATCGCCATTGTCACGCGCGCGAACGGTGATACCGCCCTCGAAGGTGTAGCGGCGGGCATTATCGAGCAACTGATACACTATCTGGCGCACCTGGTCGTAATCGCCCAGCACGGGCCGCAGGTCGGCGGCGAGATCGATCGTCAGGGTCAGGCCCTTGGCCTTGATGTGGCTCTGCAAGGGGAAGGCGGCTTCCCCGATCGGGCGGGCCAGATCCATTGGTTCGAGGTCGGTGTTGAGGGTGCCGGCATCGAGGTTGGCGATCACAATGACATTGTTCACCAGGGTGGTCATGTTATTGGCGTGCTGGCGGATCGACTCGACAAACACGCGCTGCTCTTCCTCCATTGGTCCGGCCAGGCCACGCAGCAGCAGATCAGCGTTGCCGCGAATCACCGTCAAGGGCGTGCGCAGTTCATGCGAAATCGTGCCGATGAAATTGGTCTTGGCGCGATCGACCGTCACTTCGGCGGTCATATCCTGCAAGAGGCAGACATAGCCGGAGCGCATGCCATCGCTGGCGATCACCGGGGCGACAGAAGCGCGCACGATGTAGTCGCCGAGGGTATAGAGGTCGCTGGCCCGCTGCGCGCCGAATCCGGGCACGCCCTCGACCAGGCGATGGAGCGGGATATCGCTCAATTTCGCGGGCAAGGGCGCGTCATCAGCCAGGTTCATCAAGCGACGGGTTGCGCGGTTGATCAACTTGATGTTCCCCAGATCGTCAACCACGATAATGCCATCGGTAATACTCTCAACAATCGCCGCGCGCTGGCTGGCTTCGGCCTGCACCTGACCGTAGAGACGCACCAGGTATTCGGTCATCTGGTTGAAACTGGTGGCAAGCTGACCGATTTCATTCTCGGAAACGATATAGGCGCGCCGGCTGGTATCGCCGTGGCTGATGGCCCTGGCGGTCGCGGCCAGTTCCTCGAGCGGGCGGGTGATCAAGCGGGCGATGCTCACCCCGGCGACGATGATCACCAGCGAGAGCACCACAATCAGGGTCACGATCGGGCCGAGGGTGCTGTTCCAGGTATCCATCACGTAGTCGCGCGAGAGGGCCGGCGCCAGGATACCCACAGTGCTGCCGCGAACGATTAGAGGCACATAGGCAAACTGATACTCGCGCCCACCGATCGTCTCCCGGCTGAAGAGCCCGCCGGCAACGGGCGTTTCGCGCCCGGCGAACTTGCTCAACAACTCCAGACGCATCGGCGGCGCGCTCCCTGGAGCGGTGGCGTCGAAGGTGCTGCTCACCACGCGGCCAGCATCGTCGTAGAGGGTGATGCCTGCGGCCTGGGAGCGGGCGGCAAGGGTTGCCAGCAGGTTATCGACGCGGGTTGCGGCGATCAGCCCGCCTACGACGCTATCACCCGCGCGCACCGGAGCGATGGTCGCAAAATAGAGTTGATTGGTGTCAGAAAAATGGATTAGACCGGCATATTTATCACCGTATTCGTCATGTTCACCGCTCAAAACACGACTGGTAAACCATGCGCCACTCAGATCTAATGAGGGGTGCGTAATATAGTCATCTGAAACAGTATCGCTCGAACGCTCATAGTCAACCAGGGTCTTCCCGGCGCGGTCGAAGACGATCAGGCGATCGAGATACACCTCGTTGCGGCTGGCGCCAACGCGGAAAAACGGGTCGAGCGCCAGCGACAACCCCGCCGCGTCGCCTCTGGCCAGGGCATCAGCCACTGCCGGAGCGCCGTTTGTCTCATTGGGAAGCGCAAACGCGACCTCGCGCAAAAACTGCAGGTTTGCCTGCTCCTGGCTCACCAGCGCGTCGTTGGCCGTCCGGGTGACGGCGGCGAGGTGATTATCAAAGCGCTCCTGAAGCGACTGCCCCACCAGATAGAACACCACCATCCCTCCCGCTATGGCTACGATCAGCGTCAGCAGCAGGAAGGGAACAATGATCTGGTAGCGTAGTTGCGAGTTAAACTCTTTCCACAGCCGGTTCATTGGTATCGCCCCTGGGCACGGGTGCCCCCGGCATCGTACCGGTTCGCATGGCTCCTGGGAGGGAGGGCATTTTGCCCGCCTGAAGGCGATGAGGACGGAACACCCTCGCTCTCAGGCGCATGGCAGGTGTGAGTCGTTGTATCACATCGGTACCGTTACCTGTAGGGGGATGTTTAACCATGACTAAAGTATATGATCCCGACCTGGCACAATCAATAGAACTTCCGTTATAACTCTCTAACACTTTTGTAAAGTGAGAGGCGCAGCCTCCCCGCACCCCTCCACCGCGTACGTCCTGTCACATAATGCGGTCGCCCTCCAGGGCCCATACACTGAGGTAAACGTGGGGAAACCGGGTTTCCCCACGCTCCCGCCCGCGGGAGGGTCTGGCTCTCACGCAGGGGGATGGGGAAACCCGGTTTCCCCATCCCTCCACCCGCGGGAGGGTCTGGGAGGGCTACACCCTCCCAGGAAGTATGTTCGTCCCATGAGTGTGCGGCGCAGCCGCATGGACGGCTGATATGGTATACTGATGCAGTACCCTGGCGCAAGTGCGACGTTGTTCCCCGGCCCATGTGTCGGTCGTGGGGAGGAAGGGAGGGCACAACCCTCTGCGCTCTTCCTGTGCTGAGATCTGCATGCAGCTACGCTTTCTGGGCACCGGCACCTCGATGGGCGTTCCGGTGATCGGTTGCAGGTGTAAGGTATGCACCTCATCCGATCCCCGGAACCGGCGCACGCGCACCTCGGCACTGCTCCGCACGCCCGAGACGACGATCCTGATCGACGCGGGGCCGGATTTTCGCGCGCAGGCCCTGGCTGCCGGCTTGCAGCACCTCGACGCCGTCCTCCTCACGCACTCGCACTTCGACCACGTGGCCGGCCTGGATGACCTGCGGCCCCTCTGCCAGCGGCGCGGCTGTGTGCCCGTCTACGGCGCCCCGCACACCCTGACCGAGGTGCGCGAACGCTTCGCCTACGCCTTCGACGAAACCTCGGCCGGCTCCACCCGGCCCAGCCTCGATCTGCGCCCCGTTCATGCGCCGTTTGTCATCGGCGGTATGGAGATCCGGCCCTTCGATATTCTCCACGGCACCTGGACGATCACCGGCTATCGCATTGGTGGATTGGGCTATGTGACCGACGCCAGCGCCATCCCCCCGGCATCGTGGAGGCTGCTCCAGGATCTCGAGGTGCTGGTGCTCAACGCGCTGCGCCACGAACCGCATCCCACGCACTTCACCCTGGCCCAGGCGCTGGAGGTCATTGCGGCCCTGGAGCCGCGACGAGCGTACCTCGTCCATATGACCCACAACCTCGACCACGCCGACGGCAGATGGTTGCCTCCGAACGTGGAGTTCGCCTACGACGGCCTGGAGGTGACCATCGAGTCGTGAGGCCGGCGGCGGCATGCGTGGCGCCCCCCTGCCTCGCGACCCTGAGCTGACCATGCGCATCGGCATCGACGCTCGTCTCAACGCCTATCGCCAGGGCGGCATCGCGCAGTATACGCGCCAGCTCCTTACGGCGCTCGCCGCGGAAGCCCCCGATGACATCTTCGTTGCCTTGCAGCACTACAGCCAGCGCCGGCCCCTGGTGGTGGCCGCCAATGTCGAACGCGCCCCGCTGCTGACCCCGCCGCACAATCGCTTCGAGCAGGTGAGCCTGCCCCTCGAACTGTTGCCGCGACGCCTCGACCTGCTCCACTGCCCCGACTTCATCGCCCCGCGTCGCCGGCCCTGCCCGGCGGTGATCACCGTGCACGACCTGGCCTTCCTCCACTTTCCCGAGATTCTCGACGCCGACGCCCGCCGCTACTACAGCCAGGTGCGCGCAGCCGTCCACGATGCCGAGGCGGTGATCACGGTCTCTCAGGCCACGCGCGCCGACATTGCCCACCTGCTCGGCCTGCAACCCGAACGGATCGATGTGGTCTACGAAGCGGCAGACCCGCGCTTTGCCCCGCTCGCAGTCGCCAGGGGAGAGCAGCGCGTGATCAACGGCTGCCGGGTGGAAGCCGGGGGCTTTCTCCTCTTCGTCAGCACCGTGGAACCGCGTAAGAACCTGGCAACCCTGCTCCGCGCGCTGCGCCTGTGCCTCGACCGACGCCCCGGCGCGGAGTATCGCCTGATCGTCGCCGGGGGTCGTGGCTGGCTCGATGAACCGATCTACGACCTGGTGGGCGAATTGCGCCTGCGTGAGGCGGTGCACTTCCTGGGGGCGGTCAGCCTCGATGATCTGCCCTGGCTCTACAGCGCCTGCCGGCTCTACGTCAATCCCTCGCTCTACGAAGGCTTTGGTCTGCCGGCCCTGGAAGCGCTGGCCTGTGGCGCGGCGAGCCTGGTAGCCGACACCAGCAGCCTGCCCGAAGTGGTGGGCGACGCGGCCCGCCGCATCCCACCCCGGGAGGTCGAAGCCTGGGCCGGGGCGATCGCCGATCTGTGGGACGACGACGCGGCACGGGCAGAACTGTCCCGGCGCGGGCCAGCGCGCGCGGCGCTTTTTTCCTGGCGCCGCGCGGCGTGGGAAACGCTGGCGATTTACCGTCGCGTCGCCGCGCAGGGCCAGTAGGTTCTGGAGGGGGCGGGAAACGTTACGCCTGTTGGAGCGCCGGGTGCAATCTGGTGACGGCCAGCCAGGCTTCGATACCCTCAGCCGGTTGCACACCCTGTTCGGTGACGATGCCCGCCAGAGCGGAAAGCGGGGTCAGATCATAGTAGAGGTTGGTAATCCGCACCCCTGGAGGAGCCGCATCCCAGACCTGTTCAGCGGGCCAGAGGGCCTGGGCGGGCGGCACGTAGCCTGGAGGCAGGAACTTCTCGCTGCCACACAGGGTATACATCGGCACCTTGCTGGCGCCGGCGGCCAGGGCAATGGCGTAGGTGCCCACCTTGTTGACCAGACCGTTGGCATCGAGGTAATCGGCGCCGACCAGCACCACCTGCATCTGCGGGACCATGGCCACCGCCAGGGCGTCAATCACCAGGGTGACCTCAACGCCGGCAGCCGCCAGTTCGCTGGCCAGGGCGCGCCCTTCACAGCCCGGGCGCCCCTCGGCGCAGACCACCCGGAAGCGCCGGCCAGCGCGTTGCGCATGGCGCAGGGCCGCCCGCACCGTGGTGCTCCGGCCATTGGTAAGAATCTGGCCATCTTCGGGAATCAGGCGCAGGGCCGTCTCGGCGATTGCCGCTTCGTGGACGCGCAGCCAGCGCTTGAAATCGCCGGTCGCATCGGCCACCTTGCGGCGCGCCTCATCGGCGGAGGCGGCGCCCTCCAGGCGCCAGAGCACCCCGTTGACTAGATTGACCAGCGGCGCCATTGTCGGGTGGGCGCGGATCAGCGCCCATCCAACATCGAGCACCTGCTGGACCAGACCGTCCTTCTGGGGCGAATGGTCCGTGCGAACCAGCCGTTGAAAGACCTCAGCGCTTTTTTCGGCCACCTCCACGGCCCCCGAGAGACTATCCTCTGCAATCGCAGCAATCGCTTGTAGGGTAAAACTATCCACGCCGTCCATCCTGTACGTGCTGTTGAAGCCGGCGCCACTACGACTGGCGCTAGTTCCGGGCGATCGAGGGCCTGATCATCAAGATCTTCTCCGTTACAGGACCTACGCGGTAGAGGGGTACGGGGAGGCTGCACTTCCCCGCAAGCCCCCGTTCCCCGCTCGCGGCGGCCCGGTGGCCCGGCGAACCGCCGACAGGGACCCCGCCAGGAGCGGGGAACGAGCAACGGCAATGAATGGTTCGTGGAGGGCCTGCGGCTCTCCACCCCTCTCCGCCGGGAGGCGATTGCACACCTCCTGTCCATGATGCATATGATACCGCATCCTGCGGGCTGGCGGTGCACAGTGCACAGGATTCGCGCAGCATTGGCCGCACCGCCCCGCGCCCGGGGGCGGGGGCATGGGGAAACCCGGTTTCCCCACCCCCCTCGCCGAGGGCGTAGGTTCACGGTAGAGGAGCCGGACTCCCGCGTCCGGCGGGGGAGGGCTGGGAAGGGGGCCGTCACCTATTTGAAAAAAGTATTGCCTCCAGAACGATGTCCGGCTGGCAGGGGCGCGGGGAACGTCGGTCTCCCCGCCTGTTCAAAAGGAGCACACTTCTATGCACCTCCGGCGGTGGTTGCGGCTGTTGCTGATCCTCGCCTGCGTGGCGTTCGTCGCCCCGGCCCAGGCCCAGCAAGCACG
>DAOTYR010000448.1:0-3782 GCA_034434655.1 Chloroflexaceae bacterium | reverse complement strand
ATAGGAGGGGCGCAGGGAGGCGTAGCCTACCATTTTAGATGTTAGATTGCGGATTGGAGATTGCCGCTCAAGGCAACAGGAAGCGCTCCAGCTCACGAGCGTGCGGCGTCTCGATGACGCTCTGGTAGCCTCCCCCGCCTTGACTGAACGTGACTGCTGCGTCAGGAAAGGATCTCCGTATGACCTACGCTCCCACGCCCGCGGATAGGTTTACCTTTGGCCTCTGGACGGTGGGCAACCCCGGGCGCGACCCCTTCGGCGAGCCGGTGCGCTCGCGCTACGACCCGGTGACCCTCGTGCACCTGCTGGCCGAGGTCGGCGCCTACGGGGTCAATTTTCATGATAATGACCTGGTGCCGATTGACGCCACCCCCGCCGAACGCGACCGGATTGTGCGCGACTTCAAGGCCGCCCTGGACGCCACCGGCCTCGTGGTGCCCATGGCGACGACGAACCTGTTCAGCGATCCCGCGTTCAAGGATGGGGCCTTTACCGCCAATGACCCCCAGGTGCGGGCCTACGCTTTGCAGAAGGCCATGCGCGGGATTGACCTGGGGGTGGAATGCGGAGCCGGGTTGTACATCTTCTGGGGCGGCCGCGAGGGCACGGAGACCGATGCCGTCAGGGACCCGCGCGAGGCCCTCAAGCGTTACCGCGAGGCGATCAATTACCTCTGCGCCTACGTCAAGGACCACGGCTATCCGTTGCGCTTCGCGCTCGAACCCAAGCCCAACGAGCCGCGTGGCGATATCTACCTGGCGACCGTGGGGCACGTGCTGGCGTTTATCGCTACCCTCGACTACCCGGAGATGGTCGGCGTCAACCCCGAGGTGGCCCACGAGACCATGGCCGGCCTGAACGTGCTCCACGGCGTTGCCCAGGCCTGGGAGGCGGGCAAACTCTTCCATATTGACCTGAATGACCAGATGATCGGGCGTTACGATCAGGATTTCCGTTTCGGCTCGGCCAATCTGAAGGCAACCTTCTTCCTGGTGAAGTTTCTGGAGGACGTGGGCTTTGATGGCCCGCGACAGTTCGACGCCCACGCCTACCGCACGGAAGATCTTGAAGGGGTCAAGGATTTTGCCCGCGGGTGCATGCGCACCTATCTGATCCTCAAAGAGAAGGCGCGTCGGTGGAACGCCGACCCCGAGATCCAGGCCCTCCTGGCCGAGATCAACGCCGGCGACCAGGGTCCCGTTGTGTACAGCCGCGAGCACGCCGATACGCTCAAGGCCCGCGCCTTCGACCGGGCGGCCCTGGGGGCGCGAGGGCTGGCCTACGAGCGGCTCGACCAGTTGACCATCGAACTGCTGCTGGGGGTGCGATGAGCTACCTGCTTGGTCTCGACCTGGGCACCTCGGGCGCGCGGGCGGTGCTGGTGGATGCCGGGGGCCGCGTGCGCGCCACGGCGACGGCGGAGTACCCCCTCAGCCAGCCGCGGCCCCTTTGGAGCGAGCAGGACCCCGCCGACTGGTGGCGCGGGGCGCGCGAGGCCCTGCGCGCCGTGCTGGCCAGGAACGGGGGGAGCGGCGCGGCGGTGGCGGCTCTCGGTCTCACCGGGCAGATGCATGGCGCGACCTTCCTCGACGCCGCCGATCGCGTGATCCGCCCGGCGATCCTCTGGAACGACCAGCGCACCGCGGCGGCCTGCGCTGAGATCACCCGGCGCGTCGGCGCCGAGCGTCTGGTCGCCATTACCGGCAATCCCGCCCTGACCGGCTTCCAGGCGCCCAAGATCCTCTGGCTACGGGCCGAGGAACCGGCAAACTACGCCCGCGTCGCCCGCGTGTTGCTGCCGAAGGACTACATCCGGCTGCTGCTCACCGGTGAGGCGGCCACCGACGCTTCCGACGCCGCCGGCACCCTGCTGCTCGACCTGCGCGCCCGTGACTACAGCCAGGAGGTGCTCGATGCCCTGGAGATCCCCCGCGCCTGGCTGCCGCGCGTTCACGAGGGGCCGGAGGTCACGGGGGGCCTGCGTCCCGACATCGCCGCCGACCTGGGTCTGCCCGCCGGCGTGCCGGTGGTGGCCGGGGGCGGCGACAATGCCGCGGCGGCAGTGGGGTCGGGGGTGGTGCGCGCCGGGGTGGTGAGCAGTTCGATTGGCACCTCAGGGGTAATCTTCGCCCACAGCGACACCCCGGCCCTCGACCCGCAGGGGCGGCTCCATGGCTTTTGCCATGCCGTGCCGGGGGCTTACCACCTGATGGCCGTGGTTCTCAGCGCCGGCGGCGCCTTCCAGTGGCTGCGCGACACCCTGCGGGCCATCGCGCCCGATCTGAGGTACGAGCGGCTGGTCGCCCTGGCGGCGGCCACGCCGCCCGGGGCCGAAGGGTTGCTCTTCGCGCCCTATCTGACCGGCGAGCGCACCCCCCACCTTGACCCGCTGGCCCGCGGGGCCTGGGTTGGCCTGACCAGCCGCCACAGCCTGGGCCATATGGCCCGCGCGGTCATGGAGGGCGTGGTCTTTGCCATGCGTGACGGGTTGGAGATCATGCGCGCCCTGGGAACGCCGATCACGGAGATCCGCGCCACCGGCGGCGGGGCGAAAAGCGCCTTCTGGCTGCGCCTGCAGGCCGATGTGTACGGGGTCGCGGTGCACACCCTCGCCGCCGAGGAGGGGCCGGCGCACGGCGCGGCGCTGCTGGCGGGAGTGGGGGCCGGTCTCTTCGCCGATGTTGCCGAGGCAGTGCATCACGGGGTGCGGGTGACCGGCGTCACCGAACCCGACCCGGAACGCGCCCGGCGTTACAGCGAATGCTACGCCGCCTACGCCGGGATCTACCCGGCCCTGCAGGAGACCATGCACCGCCTGACGGGTTCGTAGCCCGGAGGAGAAGAACCGATGCGCGTTCACCCCTCGGTAATGAACCAGCTTCCCCCGACGCGCAGCACGGGGAAGCCCTCCGCCTGGCCCATGAGCGTGGTCAGGGCGCTAGTGCGTTCGCGCACCACCTGGCCCTCGCCATCGAGCCACTGGAGCGTCACCTGCCCGTCAACCACCCGCACCACGGCGCGGTCGCCCTGGCGCTTGATCACCTCGGCGCCGGTGTAGGTGATCTGCACCGTGGCTGTGCTGCCATAGACCGGCCGCGCGGCGCTCTGGGCGTAGGTGGCGAGCATACGGCTGAAGACGATGCGCTGGTCGGCCCGTTCGCTCGGGGCAAAGTAACTGGCCAGACGTTCGGCCCAGCCCCGCCGCGCGGTTTCGTCGGCCAGGTCAGCCTGCAGCGCCTCGTTCAGCGTGGCAAGGAAGCTCTCAACCGCGGCCTGCGGGGTGGGCCCGCCACGGCCCACCAGGTCCTCCTCGGCAAGTTCGGCCATGCAGGCCGGCAGGAGCAGCAGGAGGACGAGGAGCAGCGGGAACAGCCAGAAGCGCTGGGGGCGCATATCAATACCTGGTGGTGGGCCGGCAAAGCCGGCAGACCTGTACCTGTTCACACCTGGGGTAACCCACGCGCCTGCGAGCGAGGGCGTTTCGCCCCCGTCGCTTCTCCGCGGGCAAGCTGCCCGCGCTCCCAGCCGTCCATGCGGCTCCGCCGCACAACGCCGCGATGAACCTACGGTTGTTCCTGGGAGGGCGCAGCCCTCCCAGACCCTCCCGCGGGTGGGGGAATGGGGAAACCGGGTTTCCCCATTCCCCGTTAGGAGACATGTGAACACTTACGAAGACCTTTCGTCGCACCCGGCGCAGCCCCGGGGTCATGGCCCCGGTGGCGACGTTTCGCGGAAGGGCCGCGGGGGCGGCGGCAATTCGGCGCGCACGATCTGTCCGGCAT
>DAOTYR010000447.1:0-10373 GCA_034434655.1 Chloroflexaceae bacterium | reverse complement strand
ACCTTGATTGCTAGTTCATGTTCGTACAGATGAGTGCAATGAGCGTTGCGTGCAGCTTCAGTTCAAACCCGGCATTGGTACGGGCGTAAAGCCGCTCAATGCCCATCTTCTCCAGTTGACTGTTGACCGTCTCACGTGAACATACGCTTTCAGAGAGGGGGATGGGGAAACCGGGTTTCCCCATACCCCCGCCCGCAGGAGGGTTTGGGAGGGCTGCGCCCTCCCAGGAAGAACCTATGTGCATACTGTTCGTGTACGGCGGAGCCGCATGGACGGCTGAAGTTCTCTTGTCCATCACTGGTTGGAGAAGGACGGGGAACCCATGGGTTCCCCGTCCCCCTGCCTGAGAGGATAGCGAAGCCTGTATGCTGTCAGCCTTGCTTGCCCTCGCCATCATTATCTTCCAGACCGCGCTGGCCACGCTGATTAGCGTGCGCTCGCGCGACCAGTTCGCCTCGCGCCTGTTCATCGCTTTTTCCGTCGTTGTGATCGCCATGATCGCCGGCGTGCTCCTGCGCGACGTGGCCAGGGCGCCTGAGGCGGCCTATGTGAGCCTGGGGCTCGCTTCAGCCATGCTGGGGTATTACTTTGCCCTGTTGCTGCTGCTGCTCAGCGCGCTGTTCGTTCCGCAATGGTGGGAAGGCCCCACGCTGGTGCGGCGCCCGATCCTCTGGATCAGCCTGCCCTATTTCCTGATCTCCATTGCGATCAGTCTTGACCTTCTCAGCGGACGGGGCTTCATCGTCGAGGGCATCCGCTTCGAGGAGGTCTACCGGCTCAACTACGTCCGCCCGACGGGGATCGTCCTGATCCTGCTCGGAGCGATCGGCCAGATGGTGTTGCTGGCGCTGCTGGGCTTTGCCTTCTTCGATTCGCGTCACCGCCGGGTTCGCCCGGCGATTATCCTGCTGGCCCTGTGCCTCATCCTCTCGTTTGTGATCGGCGCTCTCACCCCGCGACTTGGACCCCTCGCCAATCTGATCACCCAGATCCAGATCTTTCCCACGGTCGCCGTTCTGGGCTACCTGGCGCTGGGCACGCGGCTCTTCTCCCCCACCCGCGCCGCGCTCGATATGGCCCTGGGCGCCCTGCGCGAGGCCATCGCCGTGACCGACGCCGCCGGCATGATTGTCTTCGCCAACCCCAGCGCCCGGCGCCTGGGCCTCCAGGTCGGCCAGCCGCTTGAGGCCCGCTTCGGCCCGCAGATTCAGAACGCCCTCGACGGGCATTCTCCCGACGCCGAGGGTATCGCCTTCGGCCTGCGCACCGCCGAACACTACCTGGAGGTGGTCGTCGCTCCGGTAAGCGACCGGCGCGACGAGCGCCAGGGCGCCCTGGTCCTCGTCCGCGACGTGAGCGAGACGGCGCGCTACCAGAGCCTGCTTGAAAGCGAACGCGCCCGCCTCGCCGCGACGGTCGCCGATCTGCAGCGCGCCCGGCAGCAGGAGCGGCGCCTGGCCGCCACGGTGCGCTCCCTGTCGCTGCCGCTCATCCCGGTGCTGCCCGGCGTGCTGGTGATGCCCCTGATTGGAGAGTTCAACAGCGCGCGTATGCAAGAGTTCCTCGAGGTGCTCCTGCAGGGCATCGAAACCCGCCGCGCCTCGACGGTCATGCTCGACATCACCGGGCTGGCCCGTCTCGACGCCGAGGGCGCCCAGGGCCTGCTGACGGGTATGCGCGCCGCTTCCCTGCTGGGCGCGCGCTGCATACTGGTGGGGGTGCAGCCCGAGGTGGCCCAGGCCCTGATCGCCACCGGCATCACCCTCAGCGACGTGCCTACCGCGGCCACCCTCGAGCAGGCCGTGGTCGGACAACTCAGGTCGCCCGCGGCGACGCCAGGGCACAGAGGCGCGACGTATTGAACTCGATGCCACCAGGGCTTTCCGTCATCGCGCGGTCGGGTCAAACGTTCTGCGCAAGGCTCCGCATCCTCAGGGGAGGGTGGGCGTCGCCGGGGAGGGCGTGGGTGTGGAAGGGGTCGAAGTGGCCGCGGGCGTCGGGGGCGCGGCCACTTCCACGGGCATGACCCAGAGCGCGCCGCCGACGCCGATGAGCGCCAGCAGGGTCAGGGCGGCCAGGGCCAGGCCCAGGCGCGAAAGCGGGCGTTCGCGGGGCGCGGCGCGGGCGGCGGGCGCGGCGGTGGGAGGGTCAGCAGGCGTTTCGGCGGGCGGCGCGGCCGGCTCGACCCGTGGCGCGGCGCCGCGGGCGCGCCCGTCCAGTTCGTCAATCTGGGCAATCACCACGGTGATATTGTCAATGCCACCGAGTTCATTGGCCCGATCCACCAGTTCCTGCGCCGCCTGATCCGGCGGCTGCAAACCGGCGATGGCGGCGATCTCCTCATCGCTCACCAGGCCATGCATGCCATCGGTTGAAAGGACCACCGTATCGCCCGCTTGCAACGGTTCGACGAACACATCCACCTCCACCCCGGCGCTATGGCCGAGGGCGCGGGTGATAATATTGCGGACCATAGACGAGCGCGCCTCTTCCGGGGTCATGAGACCAGCGGCAATCTGGTCGGAGACAAACGAATGGTCGCGCGAGATCTGGGTGATTCGCCCACTACGCACCAGATAGGCCCGGCTATCACCGACGTTGGCCACCAACAATTGATCGGCGACGAGCAGCGCGGCAACGCCGGTGGTGCCCATGGTCCCATGGCCCTCGGCGTAGACCCGCGCATTGGCGCTGATGAAGGCCGCGCGCAGCGCCTCGGCGGGAGGCGCGGCGGGATCGAAGGCCGCGATGATCGTCTCGACGGCCAGGGCGCTGGCCACTTCGCCGGCGGCATGGCCCCCCATCCCATCACAGACGACCAGCAAGGTAGCCTCGCCAAACTGCTTGACGCCGTAGGCGTCCTGGTTAACTTCGCGCCGCTTGCCGGGATGGGTGCGGGCGCTGTAGCGTACTCTCATCGGAACGTTCCTTTGCCGCATGCCGGCAGATGTGGCGAGAGTATACCACAGTGGGGCGGAGTGTGCCGTCAGCGCACGGAGCGCGCGAAGAGCAGAATGGCCGCCGCCACCACCAGCAATAGCAGAAAGGCCAGATTGCCCGTCGCGCTGGTATACAGCACGGCGAAGGCGACGAACAGCAGCGCCACGAAGGTGCAGCCGCGCCGCACCCGTCGAACGCTTTCTTCGGCATCGTTGGGATTTGTCATGAGATGTGGTTTCGCTGCGCGAACGTCACGCTCCGCATGGGATCGTGCGCGGCGCCAGCAGATTCCCTGGCGCTGCGCCTGACAGATGTACAATAGTACCATGGGAGGATGGCACTGCCAGGGTGGATACCGTATTGTAATCCTGAAGCAACTATTCTCATCCTTCCAGGCGGGAGCGGGCGTGCTATAATGCTCTGCACACACCGGGGTAATAACATCGGGCGCGACTGGTCCAGTGTATCATACTATCGAGGAAGCCATGTTTGATCAGGACACCTGGCGCGCGCGCATTGCCGAACGGCTCAGCGGTTTTGCCCGCAATCCTCGTCAGGATATTCACATCACCGGCACCGGCTCGTTGCTGGCGTACCTGGCCGTGGGAACCCTGGAGCCGTTCCTCGAGGCCTACCAGCGCGAACCGATCGCCGCGGTGCTGACGCTGGCGGAGATTACCCGTGGTCCGGGGGCCGATCTGATCGTGCGGCGCGCCGGGCAGATGCGCTACCAGGTCGCGCGCCTGATCGAACGCGAGTTGCGCACCCGTCCGGAGATGCGCGCCGCTGTCGAGCAACTCTTCATCGGCCTGCAGGTCATCACCCTGGCTCGCCAGCGGCTCAACAGCTCGCGCGACGAATGGTTCAGGACCACGCTGCTGGCCGAACTCGATGGCTTCACCCCCGGCGAGTTCGCCCACCTGCGGCGCGAACTGATCGACGCTAGCTGGCATTCGCGCTACGAGACGATCCGCAGCCTGCGTAGCCGCCATGGCCACTACAGCACCAGCGATCTGGTGTTGTTGCACGACGGGTTGAGCGACAGCGCCTCACATGTGCGCGCGGCGGCGGCGCGGATGCTCGGGCAGTTCGCCGGCACGCCCCCGGCGCCCCTGGTCAAGGCCCTCACCCGTGTGGCGCTCTACGACTGCGACCTGGAGACGCGCTTCGCCGCCGCGCGCACGCTTGGCGCCCTGCGCGACCGCATCGCCTCCCCCCAGTTGATCGATTACCTGGGCCAGTGCCTGGTTGACGAAGACAGCTTCGTGCGCTCCGCCGCCGCCATGGCCCTCGGCCAGCTCGGCGAACTCGCCGGCGCCCCGACGCTGATCGCCCGCCTCACCGAACTACTCAGGGATAGCGATGTCTACGCCCGCGAGGCCGCCGCGCGCGCTCTCGGGCGCATCGGCGCCGCCGCCGCCACCACAACGGTGTTCAACGCCCTCACCCGCGCCGTGGAGGACCCCGACGCCAGCGTGCACGAAGCCGCTGTGGAGGCCCTCCGGCAGTTGCGCAAGGTGCGCGCCACCCTCCCCCTCAACACCTCCCGCTTCCCCAGTGAACCGTTAATGGTATAATGAGCGTGTTGTGTCCACGTGCCTGCCCCGTCTGAGGAGGGCCGGATATGGAGATCACCCACCGCCGGATGAACCGGGTTGACCTGCTGGAGGTCGCCGGCAGGGTGGACGCGGCGACCGCGCCGCACCTCAAGCAGCAGATCGATAACCTCTTCAACGAGGGGCGTTACCGCATCGTGCTCGACCTGGCGAACCTGGAGTATATCAGCAGCCCCGGGCTGCGCGTCTTGATCGAGGCGCGCAAGCGCGCCCGCGAGTGGAAGTTGACCGACCTGGAAGGCGGCGACATCCGCATCGCCAATCTTCCGCCACGCATCAAAGAGGTCTTCGACCTGACCGGCTTTACCTCTCTCTTCGAGCTTTACAACGATACAGTCGAAGCGGTTGGTTCCTTTTGAACCATCCCATGGACAGCATCACGCTCACCGCCGATCTCGAAGCGCTGGCGCGCATCAGCGCCTTTATCACCGCCGCCGCCGAACGCGCCGGCCTCGACGAGCGGGCCACCTGGCAGGTGCAACTCGCCGTTGACGAGGCCGCGACCAATGTCATCCAGCATGCCTATGATCCCGAGGCGCCCGGCGATATTACCCTCTCCTGGCGCAGTGAGGGCAACCAGTTCATCGTCACGCTGCGCGATTTCGGGCGCCAGTTCGATCCGGGCAGCATTCCCCCGCCCGATCTCTCCTCCCCGCTCGAAGAGCGCCAGGCTGGCGGTCTGGGCATCTACCTGATCACCCGCCTCATGGACGAAGTGCGCTTCGATTTCAACCCCCAGGGCGGGAACATGCTGACTATGATCAAGTACATCGCTCCCGCGAGCGGCGATGATACGCTGACCTTCCCCGTCACCGGGCGGGTGGACGAGGCGACGGCCCCCCAGCTCAGCCGCGCCGTGCACGAGGAGATCACCCGCGGCGCGCGGCGGGTGGTGCTCGATCTCAGCGGGGTGTCCTTTCTCTCCAGCAGCGGCCTGCGGGCGCTGCTGCTCATCCGCAAAGAGTTGATGACCCTCGGCGGCGAATTGCGCCTGGCCGCCCTGCAACCTCAGGTGCGCGAGGTCTTCGACCTGACCGGCTTTACCCAGGTCTTCGCCATCCATCCCGGCGTTGCGGAGGCCCGCGCCGCCTTCGGGCAGGGACGCGCGTGAACTGGAAAGCGCCGCAGATCCTTGACGGCGCGGCCCTTCCGGCCGGGCGGCACCCGCGCCATGGCCATCCTCTGGAGACAAGGCGGGGTACCCGGGTTTCCCCACTCCCCTGCCGGGCCACCAACCGTGGGGCCCCCCTCCGGGGGGGCGCTCCCACACGCCCCCGGCCACCAACCGTGGCGCCCCCCGCTGTCCTGACCGCCCTGCCGGCGGGCGAAAGCGCCAGGCGCGTCTATTCGCGCACCGGAATGCCCCGCTCGCCGAGGTAGCGCTTCACATCGGCGATGGTGTACTCGCCGAAGTGGAAGATCGAAGCCGCCAGCACGGCATCGGCGCGCCCCTCGGCGATGCCCTGATACATATGCTCCGGCGTGCCTGCGCCGCCAGAGGCGATCACCGGCACCGGAACCGCCGCGCTCACCGCCCGCAGCAACTCCAGATCGTAGCCCGTCTTCTGGCCGTCGGCATCCATACTGTTGATGCAGATCTCGCCCGCGCCCAGCTCCACGCCGCGACGGATCCACTCGATCGCGTCGAGGCCGGTGGGCCGGGGATTGGCTCCGGTATGGGTAAAGACCGCCCAGCGCGGCGGCTCGCCGGGGGCGCTGACACGCCGCGCATCCACCGAGAGCACGATGCACTGGCTGCCGAAGCGCTTCGCGCCGTCCGCGATCAACTGCGGGTTGAGCACCGCCGCAGTGTTGATGGACACCTTATCCGCCCCGGCGCGGAGCATGCGGTACATATCCTCAACCGTGCGCAAGCCGCCGCCGACCGTCAGGGGAATGAACACCTGCGCCGCGGCCCGTTCGACCACCTCGACCATAATCGCCCGCTCGTCGCTCGAGGCGGTGATGTCGTAGAAGACCAGTTCATCGGCCCCGGCGGCGTCGTAGGCCGCGGCCAGGGCCACGGGGTCCCCCGCGTCACGATGGTTGACGAAGGAAACCCCCTTCACCACCCGTCCGGCCTTTACATCGAGACAGGGGATGATCCGTCGTGTGAGCATCGCGTCACTCCTAACGTGAACAGAGGCTCTCGAAGAGGGGGGTGGGGAAACCGGGTTTCCCCGTTCCCCCACCCGCAGGGGGATGAGAGGCGCAGCCCGCGCGCAGGGATGTGGGGAAACCGGGTTTCCCCACGCCCCCGCCCCGCAGGGGCATGGGGAAACCGGGTTTCCCCATGCCCCCACCCGCGGGAGGGTCTGGGAGGGAAAAGCCCTCCCAGGAGAACCCTGTTATCCCCTTACGGATGCGGGCCGGAGGCCCGCGCACCCGGGCCCCGACCTACGGGAGGGTCTGGGAGGGCTGCGCCCTCCCAGGAACAACCTGTTTTCATCCCGTCGGTGTGCGGCGGAGCCACATGGGCGGCTGAGGTGACCATCGTTCGCCGCGTTCCGCCCCCCTCCTAGCCTCCCCCCGCGCTGGGGGGAGGAGCCGGGTGCCCGCCCCCGGTGGGGGAGGGGCAGGGAGGGGGCCGGCACCGTGCCGACGCTCCCGGGCCGTTTGCATCGGGCGTTGGGCGCCATGCGCATGACCGTCTCACGTGACCATGGGGGAACCAGGTTCCCCCATCCCCCCGCCCGCAGGAGGGTTGGGGAGGGCGCAGCCCTCGAGCAGGAGGATGGGGAAACCAGGTTCCCCCATCCCCCCGCCCGCGGGAGGGTTGGGGAGGGCGCAGCCCTCGAGCAGGAGGATGGGGAAACCAGGTTCCCCCGTCCTCCCAGCCGGTGGGAGGGCGAAACGCTCCCAACCCTTCCCTCCGGCCCCTACTTCGGGCGCACCTGACCTTTACGGCCGCGTTCCTCGGCGGGAGGCGGCCCGGCGGCGCGGGCCCGGGCCTCCTCGCGCCGACGGCGGGCGTCGGCGATCAGCGCGCGAGTGGCGCAGGTGGCCCAGACCGCCAGCAATGCGGGGGTGAACAACACCATGGGCACGACCAGGATCAGGCTGATCACCAGCACGACCGCCATCAGGAAGAGGGTCACAGCGGTGTAGATCGGGTAGCCGATGGACAGCAGCAGGGCATTGCGCCCGATCAAACCCAGGGCGGGGGCTTCCTGGAGCATGATCAATGGGTAGGCGTACAGCGCCAGGCCGAGCCAGAACAACAACAGGTACAGCCCGAGACCGAGGAGCAAGCCGCCCAGGATCGAGCTGATACCCAGGTAGAAGCCCAGGTTGAAGAGGATCAGCAGCGCCCCGCCGCAGGCGATGAAGGTGATCAGGAGCGTGGGGCGAAGATACAGACGCATGCCGGCGAAGAGATCGGCGATCCTGGTGGCCCGGCCCTCGGTCACGCGGTGGGCGACGTAGAACAGGCCGGCGTTGGCCGGGCCGGCGGGGAGAGCGCCCAGCAGAGCGATCAGCAGCGCCGCCAGCGGCGCCCCCTCGGCCAGCGCGCTCAGGGCAAGCGCCCACAGCGGCAGGCTCATCGCTGCCCAGATCAGGCTGCAGACCAGAAGCACGAAAAGGTCGTCGAAGAGGTCACGCAAGGCCTTGCCGAGGGCCTGAAACGGATTACCCATGTCATCGCACCGGGCGGATTATTTTCACTTTTTTCATTATACCAGAAGCCCCCGCCTCAGCCGGTTGCGCCGCGCCAGCGCCCATGCTACAATCCTGAGGTACTACTCTATGTTCCGGGTCCATCCGCGCGAACACCCCCGGTCGCTCCGCAAGACGCGGCGATCAGGTCCTCGCGGCGGACCCTATCGCCCTCCCTGCCCACCTATGGAAGAGCAGACCGTATCCAGAGATCGCCATTCACCCATCCCCGGGCTCGATCCGGAGGCCACGCCGCTCCTGGGCCTGGGGCTTGGCCTCACCGGCCTGGCGCTCGGGTTGCGCCCGCGCCTGGCCCCGGTGCCCCTGGCGCTTACCGCGCTGGCCGCGGCCCTCTACCGCGACCCGGAGCGAGCCACCCCCAACGAGCCCGGGGCGCTGTTCGCCCACGCCGACGGCGTGCTCTTGCGGTTGGAGGAGGTGTACGAGCACCGTTTCATCCATTCGGACTGCCTGCGCCTGGTCGTGGCGATCCCGCCGTTCGATGTGCCGGTCTGCCGCAGCCCGCTTGCCGGAACGGTGCGCGTGGTCGAGCAGGTTAGCGGCGAGTACCGGCCCGCGAGCGACGCCGAGGCGGGTGATCGCAATACCCGCGTGTACATCGGCCTCGATACCGAGTGGGGGCCGATCCTGGTCGCGCTGGTGGCCGGCCCGCTGGGGCGGCGCATTCTCTGCCGGGTGCAGCCGGGCGAGCGGGTCGAGGCCGGCGCGCGCCTGGGCACGGTGCGCTTCGGCGCCCGCGCCGATCTTTACGTGCAGCGCGACGCGGTGCGCCTGATGCTGGCCCCCGGTCAGCACCTGGTCGCCGGGGTCACGCGCATCGGCGACGTGGCGCCCCTGTGAGGGGGAAGACACCGTCCTCCCGGGCAAACCTTATGTTCCACCTGGTCGAATGACGCTCGAACCCCGCGGTCCTGGCGCCGCTTACACCCTGCTCTTCGATGACGATGACGCCTCCGGCTCCGGTCTGCCGGAGGCGTTTCGCGCCATCTACGGCGGCGACTGGCGCCTGCTCGACCCCTCTGACGAGCGCCCCTACGTCTACACCAACTTCGTCGTCTCCCACGACGGGCGGATCTCCTTCGACGAGCCGGGGCATTGCAGCGGCGCCCCGGTGAGCCTCAACGCGCCCCACGACACCTGGCTCATGGCCCTGCTCCGCTCGCGCGCCGACGCCATCCTCACCGGCGCCGCCACCCTGCGCGCAGCCCTGCGCCACCGCTGGACCCACTGGGCGACCTTTCCCACCGATCGTCCGGCCTTCGACGCTCTGCGCGCGGCCGAGGGCCGCGCGCCATTGCCGATCTTCGTGGTCATTAGCGGCAGCGGCGATCTGCCCGCCGGCGCGGCGGCGTTGCGCGCGCCCGGCCAGCCGACCCTCATCGCCACCACTATGGCCGGAGCGGAACGGGCGCGCGCCACCCTCGCCGGCCTGCCCCACATCAGCTACCACCTCAGCTCTGGCGAGCGGGTGGACCTGGCGGACCTGGCGCGCCACCTGCGGCAGCAGTGGGGCGCGCGCACCCTTCTCAGCGAGGGGGGCGCCCGGGTCTACGGCGCGCTGCTCGCCGCCAGCCTGATTGACGAGGTCTTCACCACCAGCAGCCCGGTGATCATCGGCAACCGCACGGCCCCCGCCCCCGCCCGCCCCTCGCTGGTCGAGGGCGTGGCCTTTGCCCCCGGGGCCGCGCCGCGCCTGCGTCTGGTGAGCCTGCGCCGGCACGGCGACTATCTGTTCCAACGGGCGCGCTTGCGCCCGTCCTCACGCTAACCACACCCGCACCCCTCCCGCTTTAGGGGCGGACAGAACGTATGGGCGCAGACGGGCGTTATGGCGTTGGGATGCGCTGGTTGGCCCTCACCCCCGTCCCCTCTCCCGCGCGCGGGAGAGGGGTGACCAGAGGCCTGCGCCGGGGCGTCCCGATGCGGCAGAAGCCGCGTTAGCCCGGATGTTCTGTCTGTAAAGCACCGGTGGGTGGAGGGTGTGGATACCGGGGGTTTCCCCATGTTCCTGCCCGATCCGGACGGTAACGCTTAGCTTTCCAGACCCACGCCGCGCACCACCAGCGTCCCTGCCACCAATGGGCGCAGGTGCAGCCGGGTCATACCGCTCTCGATGTACAGGGTGAATTGCTGGCGCGA
>DAOTYR010000446.1:0-12044 GCA_034434655.1 Chloroflexaceae bacterium | reverse complement strand
AATATCCACACCGGCGAAGACCTGCGGTCAATAGCCGGGCGTATCAAGAACTTTGTGCAGAGTAGTTTTATTACCCTGGACGACACGAAGTTGTCTGTCACGCTTTCACTTGGCGCAACCCTTGTGAACGCCGAGGAGACTATGGAGAGCGTGATGGAACGAACAGATTTATTGATGTACATGAGTAAATCAAAAGGTGGTAATGCATATACCATTGGATAGTTACCAGGTCTTTTACAGCCACCCATGCGGCTCCGCCGCACACCGATGGGATGAAAAAAGGTTCTTCCTGGGAGGACGCAGCCCTCCCAAACCCTCCCGCGGGCGGGGGTATGGGGAAACCGGGTTTCCCCATACCCCCGCGCAAGGGCGGCGCCCTTACCTTCCCGCGGGTGGGGGAATGGGGAAACCCGGTTTCCCCCTACCCCTCGCCGAGGGCTTATGTTCACGTGGGACGGTCATGCGCGTGGCGCACAACGCCACCATGAAAAAAGTTGTCTGTGGGAGGGCGCAGCCCTCCCACACCCTCCCGCGGGGGAGGTATGTTCACCTCAGGCATGGTTCGCAGGAGATACCCTGTTCGCGAGGACGCAGTGTAGCTTCGAGCTTGTAAGGAGTCCCTATGGCCAGGCCCGCCACCCCCGCCGATCTCGTCGTCCACGAACGGTTGCCCCTGCGCACGCGACTCGCCTTCGGCGCCGGCGACCTCGGGCCGGCTATCGCCACCATCATCGCCGGCTTCTTTCAACTCTTCTTCCTCACCACCGTCGCCGGCCTGCCGCCGGCGCTGGCCGGCGCCATTCTGCTCGTCGTGAAGATCTGGGACGCGGTGAACGACCCGATCATCGGCTGGCTGACCGACCGCACCAGCACCCGCTGGGGCCGCCGCCGCCCCTGGCTGCTCTTCGGCGCGGCGCCCTTCGGGCTGCTGTTCTTCCTCCAGTGGGTCATCCCCCCCTTTGATGTCACCGGCAAGTTCGTCTACTATCTGATCATCGCCCTGCTCTTCGACACCGCCTTCACCATCGTCAACGTCCCTTACACCGCCCTCACCCCCGAGTTGACCCGCGACTACGACGAGCGCACCGTTCTCAATTCCTTCCGCTTCGCCTTCAGCATCGGCGGCAGCCTCCTCGGCGGCATTCTCCACCAGAGCATCGTCAGCCTTTACCCCGCTGATCCCCGGACGGGCTACCTGGTGGCCGGGGCCGTGGTGGGGACGCTGATCGCCCTGCCGTTCCTGTGGTGCTTCCTCGGCACCCGCGAACGCTACGAACCCGACCCCGAGGCAAAGGAACTCTCCCTGGGCGAGCAGATCGGCTATGTCTTTCGCAACCGGCCCTACCTGTTCGTGGTTGGCATTTACATGTTTTCCTGGCTGGCCGTGCAGGTCACCTCGGCGGTGTTGACCTTCTATATCACCTTCTGGCTGCGCCGGCCGGATCTGATCACCACCTTTCTCCTGGCGGTGCAAGGGTCGGCGCTGGCGTTCCTGTTCGTCTGGAGCGCGGTGAGCCGGCGTATCGGCAAGAAGGCGGTCTACCTGGTCGGCAGCGTGATCTGGATCGCCGTGCAGGCGTTTCTCTTTTTTCTGCAACCCGAACAGATCACCCTGGCGATCATCCTGGCGGTGATCGCCGGGGCGGGGGTCGCCACGGCCTACCTGGTGCCCTGGAGCATGATGCCCGACGTGATCGAGCTTGATGAACTGGAGACCGGCCAGCGCCGCGAGGGGATGTTCTATGGCTTCATGGTGCTGCTGCAAAAACTGGGGCTGGCCGTGGGTCTGTTCCTGGTGGGGTTGGGGTTACAGGTCGCCGGCTTCAACGAGAACCTGCCCGCCGACCTGCAGCCCGACTCCGCCCGCCTGGCCATCCGCCTGATGATCGGCCCCGTGCCGACCCTCATCCTCATCTGCGGGATGCTTCTGACCTGGTTCTACCCCATCACCCGCGAGAAACACGAGGCCGTCCTGGCCCAACTGGCCGCCCGCCGGAGTGGCGCAGCCGGGCGCGACCCGTAGCTGTGTGAAGCCGCGCAGCGGTGCGATCCAGCACGATCAATCGCGCGCTACCGACTGCGGGTCACGCCCACGCGCGCGCAGGCCGCCGCCACCGGGCATACCGAGCAGCGCGGGGACACCGGCAGGCAGATGTTCTGCCCCAGGGTCACCAGCAGCCCGTTGATCTCGATCCAGTATTCGGGAGGAAGTCTGGCGCGCAGGGCCTGCTCCGTCTCATCGGGGTTCTTCGTCTGCACATAGCCCCAGCGGTTGCAGATCCGGTGCACGTGGATGTCCACGCAGATGCCGGGCAGGCCAAAGCCGGCGGTGAGCACCAGGTTGGCCGTTTTGCGCCCCACGCCGGGCAGGGCCAGCAGCGCGTCAAGGTCGGCGGGCACCGCGCCATGGTAGCGCTCAATCAGCACCCGGCAGATCTGCACAATGCTCCGCGCCTTGTTGCGGTAGAAGCCGACCGGGTAGATCAACTCGGCGATGCGCTCCTCGCCGAGGGCCAGCATCGCCTCCGGCGTATCGGCGGCGGCGAAGAGCCGCGGGGCGACTACGGCGGTGAGCGTGTCCTTTGTGCGCAGGCTGAGGATGGTGGCGATCAAGATGCGGAAGGGGGTTGTGCCCTCCACGCCCATCTGATCGATCAATGGCCGTTGAAACGCCGGCATAGTGGCGCGCAGGGTCGCCATTACTTCGTCGATGGGGAACGTCATACCCTCACCCGGCGGGAGGGTTTGGGGAGGGCGTCGCCCTCCCAGCCTCTTTTTGTCACGTTGGTGTGCGGTACCGTGAACATAGCCCCTCGCAGGGGAACCGGGGAAACCAGGTTTCCCCTGCCCCCTGCCCGCGGGCGGGAGTGGACGAGCGCCGCCCCGGCGGAAAACAATCTTACGCGGGCGCCGGATAATGCGTCACGCGCAGGGCCTCTTCGGGACCCAGCGCCAGGCTTGCCTGCCCTGCCCCGCAGCCTTCGGCGATCGCCAGGAGGACCAGGCGGCTGATCAGTTCCTCTTCGGCGGCGCGGTCGCGGCGCTCTTTGTCGAGGAACAGTTCATAGATCCGCGTGTCACTGGCCAGGCGCACGGCGACGACGGCCCGGTCGGCGCCCCGGCGGGCGCGGTCGGTGGCGATGGCCGCCGTGCAACCCACGCCGAGCAGCGGCCAGGGAGACCCGGCGAGCGTGGCAGCGTAGCGCCAGGCCCATGTGGCCATCCCGTTAGCCGTCTCGACGCTGACGGCCTGGAGGGGAGGACCGCCGAGGATGGCGGCCAGGCTGCGGGGCGCGTAGCAGTCGCGGGCCTCGAGCAGCGTGCGCGACGAACCGGGGACCGCGTGGAGCCAGTGCAACGCCAGGCTGCCCGCCCCGGCGAAGACGTACACGAGGCGCGGCGGCGCGTCATGGATGGCCTGGATCAACGCTACGAGGTCGGGCGCAAGGATCATAACGGCGCCAAGTATAGCACATGCGCGCCTGAGGTGAACATAGGCTACGCGAGCCAATACCTTCCACCTCAGCGCATGCGGCGCCCCAGCCCCCCTCCCAACCTCCCCCCGCTGGGGGGAGGCGCCGGACTCCCTCCCCCCAGCGGGGGGAGGGCTGGGGAGGGGGGCCGTCACCTCCGCCCGGTGGGAGGGTTTGGGAGGGCTACGCCCTCCCAAGAAGTATGTTCATCCCGTCGGTGCGCGGCGGAGCCGCATGGACGGCAGATGTGAACACGTCCCTTGCGATGCTACTCCACCACGAAATCCAGCCGGGCCACCTCGCCGGGACGCGCCTGCACCTCGCCGGTTCGGGGAACGTAGCCGGTCGCGTTCACCTGGAGCGTGTAGCGTCCGGCAATCAACCCGTCGAAGCGGTAACGTCCCTGTTCATCGGTCAGCGCCGCGATATCGGGATGGGGTGGGCTGGAGCCGGTGATCATCACCACTGCGTCGGCGACGGGGGCGCCGCTGGTGGTCCTCACCTGGCCGGCGATGCTAGCCTCGCCGCGCGCTCGTGCCTGGATGTTCATGCCCGTCTCCTCCGTCTCGGTTCAGACCCTCAGGCATGGTTTCAGAAGGGCGATGCAGTATGCTACCGTCTCGTGCCCAACCGCCCCCTCCCTGACCCTCCGCCGCCGGGGGGGAACCGGGCCCCTCCCCCCAGCGGGGGGAGGCTGGGAGGGGGGCAGAACGCTGCGAACGGTACATCTCCTACGAACCATGCCTTACCCACCCTCTTCGATCCAGCGCTTGATGTTGGTCACCACCGGATCGCAGACGCGGGTGGCGGAGTTGCCGCTCTCATCACCATTGGTGTGGATGCCTACCACATGACGCTGCCCGTCTTTGATGCGCCAGACCGGCGAGCCGCTCTGTCCGCCCATCGTGTCAATCAGATAGGTGAGGGTGCGTTTGTCAATCCTGGTCACTTCACGGCCATGGAACCACTGGGTCTTCGGCGGTTTGTCGCCGGGATAGCCCGATAGATTGACAATGGCCTGGCTCAGTTCCACATCAGTCAGGTTGACATAACCGAACCAGCCGATCTGTTCGCCGGTCGTGTAGCTCCGTGGCAGGATAATCGCGCCATAGTCGTGGGTCCGCAAGCGCTTCTCGGTCCAGCCGCGCACACTGCGCAGATCGCCGCTGCTCAACGCGCCAAAGGGGGCTTCGGAGCCGTTGGCCCCCGGAACGAGGCGAATACTCCTGGCCCATCCGCCGCGCCCGTGAATATAGACGCAGTGACCGGCGGTAAGAACCGTGCGCGGGCCAACGAAGAAACCGGTGCCGATCCAGCGCGTCCCATCGGCTGCGGTGATCTCCAGGGCGCAGATGCAACGCCAGGGGTATTGCCGCGTCTGGCTCACCTGCACCCGGTCATCGTAGCCGATGAGCACCTCCTGGACCATGCCCAGCACCTCCGCGCCGGAGCGCATGGGCAGATCGGCGAACCAGGCATCCAGTAACGGGGCTTCGGGCCTGGTCTCCTCCGCTTGCGGCGTGGCCGCGCCGCCGAGGGCGCGCGCTTCGGCGCGTTCCACCGCTCCCGGCAGATGATAGCCTGGCAGATCCTCTAACACCCGGCCCGCGCTAACCGGCGCGGGCGCGCCCGCGCTACCATAGCTGGGGGCGCCGCCCAGCATCACCGTTTCGGTCTCGAAACTGGCGACCGGCGCGTCATCGCCCTCACCGCCAGTTTCGTAGCGTGTCCGTTCCTGGCGCTGATCATCATGCCGTGGTTGCTCGAGGCCAACGATCCTGGTGGGGGTGGTCTGGTCCGTCATTATTGTTCCTCCTGGTAGGGCAGTTCGACAGTGAAGGTTGGCCCGGCGGTCGTGGCGGCGAGCGCGAATTGCGGCACACGCACCGTCGCGCGCAACTGGAACTGTCCTACGGCATAGGGCGCAAACTCGAGCGTCAGCGTATACTCGCGCCGTCCGGGCTGAAGCTGATGGCGTGTCGAAGCCAGGGGAAGCTCCTCACCTCCCTCGCCCGCGCGGCTGCACAGTTCGATCTCGGCCAGCGCCCCGCTTTCGAGCGCCTGCCTGACGTTCGCGCCACCCAGCTTGAACGACAGGGTCGCCCGCCCGCGTTGTTGATCCAGGGCCTGCAAGGTGAGCGGCCCGGCCTCGAGGGTAAGCCCCTCGGGCGCCGGGGCCTGAAGCTCCTGAGGTGGCGCCGCGGTTTCGGGCGTCCGCCGCGTGAGCGGGACCGCGGGGGCCTCGAGCTGCTGAGGCAGCGCCGTCGTCTCGCGGGCCGCCGGCGCTTCAAGCTCCGCCGCGCGTCCTGGGGGTGAAGCCACCGGCTCATCGTCGCTGGCGGGTTCCCCCACCTCAGCCGCGACGTCCAGCCGACAACCGGTCTGGGCAACGATGAACGCCTCGAGCCGGCGCGCGTTCCAGCCCACCCAGCGATCCCAGACGCCCGTTGGCGCATAGGTCGCCCTGGTGCTGAAAACGGCGCGCCGTTCGGTCAGCACCAGTTCCAGGGTAACCACGTGGGTCTTCTCGGGCGCCTGGTTGGAACTGACCGTCTCTACCAGAGCGCGGGCCTGGTTGCGCCACTCTTCGATCTGCTCGAGTGTCAGCCCCTTGATCCTCGAGCCCAGACGTTCGGCGACAACGGTCGCGTCAAGATGCGCCAGTTCGCTCCAGGTATGGATATCGGCCTCGTGGAACGCCTGGGCGGTTTGCTTGCCGATCCCCTTGATGACGCCGCCTCTGATCGCGCCGGGTTCGTCCCATGGTGCCGGGGATTGCTCAGGGTGCTCGGTTTCTGCCTTCATAGCCACCTCATGGTTCTACGAGACGATCGCGAAACGCCTGGCAGCCAGTTGGAGGGGCGTGGGGAAACCCGGTTTCCCCACGCCCCTGCCCGTGTAGGGCAACCTTTCCGCGCGACGCGGCTGCGATTCAGCGCTGCGCCGCCGGGGCATGCGCTGACTACTGGGGGAAGATCAGGTACTGCATCGGCATGCCGTGCCGCCACTGCGGAGGAACCGGCGGCGGGAAGCCCCAGAACCAGGGCATTTCCATATCCACGTCGTAGTGCCAGGTGGCGAAGGCGGCGAAGGGCTGGGCCGGGAACTCGATATCGGCGGTGATATTGACCTCGATCAGCTCGGCCGTCGTCGTATTGGGGGTCTTGATGAAGAACGGCCACCAGCTCAACGCCGGCACCACCGGCGGGAAGTTGCCGGTGTAGCTCAGCGGCGGCAGCGCGGCGCCGGTGGTCTTGCTCAGTTGATGGCAGGTGACGCGATAGGGCCGCCCGCCAAGCTGCATGTTCGCGGGCACCTTGTAGCCGTGAGCCGGGTCGGACACCGGGTTGGCCCACATGAGGGCATAGACGACGATCCAGCTTCCCGCCGGAACGATCTTGTTCGGTTCGCCCATCAGCCCGGCGCCGCCAAGTTCGATCGGCGAATAGGCCACCACGTCCCAGGGCACGTAGGGACCGACCCGCGGGCCACCCAGTTCCTCACCTGCCTTGCCGTTACCCTTCGCCGGCGGAGTGAGCAGACCGCGCACGTATTTCTCGGCTGATTCGATCAGGCGCGGCTGGTAGCTCAGACGCCAGTTCTCGGCCGGCTCCAACTCCTCGGGCGTCAGGGCAATCTCGGGTCCCTGGGCGCCCAGTTCGGCGGCAGTAACCACTTCCAGCCTCTTGCTGAGCTTGAACGTCGGCTGCTCGGTAGCGGTCGTCATAGCACGGCTCCTTTCATTACCTCCACACGCAGGCAACCACCATAGATTGCCCGGCCTCCAGCTCCAGCGCGCGGCGGTCTAGAAGCGAGGCTACTCTACGGTAGCCTGCTTAATCAGGGCTAACGTGGGAATAATTGGCGACTAAAATCGGGGCGTTGCGTGTGCGGGGTTGAAAGGAGATGAAAAGGGTTGTTTCTTGGGAGGGCGCAGCCCTCCCAAACCCTCCCGCGGGCGGTTTCCAGCAGAATTATTTTTCGCTTAATCCTGCTCAGGCGCCCATGCGGCTGCGCCGCACACCGACGGGATGAAAAAAGGTTCTTCCTGGGAGAGCGCAGCCCTCCCCAACCCTCCCGCGGGCGGAGGGATGGGGAAACCCGGTTTCCCCATCCCCCGGCGTGAGGGCGCAGCCCTCCCAAACCCTCCCGCGGGCGGTTTCCAGCAGAATTATTTTTCGCTTAATCCTCCTCTGAGCAGGGGCATGGGGAAACCGGGTTTCCCCACCCCCCTGGGTGAGGGCTGCGCCCTCCCAAACCCTCCTGCGGGCGGGGGTATGGGGAAACCCGGTTTCCCCATCCCCCGGCGAGAGGGGGCAGCCCTCCCAAACCCTCCCGCGGGCGGAGGGTTGGGGAAACCCGGTTTCCCCACACCCCTGCGTGCGAGCGGTGCCCTTCCAAACCCTCCTGCGGGCGGGGGTATGGGGAAACCCGGTTTCCCCATGTTCACGTCAGGCGCTTTCGCGTTTCCAGCGGCTGAGATTGGCAAACATGGCCTCGTTGATCCGCACCGCTGCGCTCCCGGCGGCGTCGCCCCCGGTCTGCGCGCCGATGACGTAGCGCTCGCCGTTGCGCAGCAACCAGATCGGCGCGCCGCTCTCGCCGCCGGCCGTGGTGATGCGGTATTCCAGGGTGCGCTCCGTGCCCATCTCCAGCCGGCGCGCCTGATACCACAGGGTGCCGCGCGGCTTGTCGCAGGGATAACCGGCCAGGTTGAGGGCGCGCTCGCGCAGGTCGCGATAGGAGGGACGCATAAAGCCGAGCGAGCCGAGTCGTTCTCCGTAGCGCCGATCCACCGGCAGCACGATTGCCCCGTAATTATGCGCCAGTGACAGTTTATGCACCCAGCCGCGCACGCTGCGAAAGCTCTGGGCAATCGCCGATTCGAAGGGACGCGCGTTTCCGTTCCAGCCGGGTATGACCTCGATCTCAACCGCCCAGCCGCCCCGAAAGGGCAGATACACACAATGCCCCGCCGTGACGACCAGACACGGGCCGGCCAGCCAGCCCGTGCCCAGCCACTGGCTGCCGTCGGCGGCGGTGATGATCAAGCCGCACACACAGCGCCAGGGGTAGGCCGTGGTGTCGGTGATCGCCACACGCAAGTCATGCGGATCGGGAACGCTGAAGAGCGCCTCCGCCAGGCCAGGACGCTGGAGGCGCGCGGTAAGCCCCGGATGGCCAAAGGTCGCGTACCAGGCATCGAGGAGATAGGGTTCAGCCGCCCCGGTCTGCGGCGCGGTCAGCAGCGTGGCGGGCGGCGAGAGCGGCTCGATCTCCAGATCGCGCCGCATGCGCCCCGGAGGGGCCAGTTCGCCGTACACGGGCGCACCGATTTCCTCTTCCCAGGTGCTCGGCGCCTCGCTGGTGACCGGCGCGTCGTCTTCGGGATCCGCGGGAGTGAGCGTGGTAGGCCATGGGGAGGACGACCGTCCAGATGCCTGGGGAAGCGCGGAGGGATCGGAAGGTTGCTCCTGGCGGCGATTGTGCTCTTCGCGCGGATCGTCCCCGGCCTCCATTGGTCACCGTTCCTGTCGCGCGACCCGGAGCAGGGGGCCGGCGGCCACGTCGAGCAGGTTCTCTTCGGGCACAAAGACCGCGCCGATCACCTGGCCGCGCGCAATGCCGGGCGCGCGGCTGGTCAGCGCGACGACCTGGTCGCGCCGGCCGGCCTGGAGTTCCTCGCGCTCCCCGCCGAGGATGAGCGTTCGCCCCGTGGAGGGTTCGTGCGCCAGCAGGCAGGCGAAGCACGTGGTCCCCCGCGCGGGCGGTGGTTCGACCTGGAGGCGGACCAGCGCCCCGATAGCGCGATCGGCGGCCAGGAAGGGCTGGCCGGGCGGCGCATCGAGAACGATCCCGCGAATGCGCGCCGAGCGCGCCGGCGCCGTCGGGCGCCGCGCAACCTCCGGCCGCGCCCCGGGCGCATAGGGACCAGAGGCGTGCCCCACGACTCCTTCAGCAGCGAGAAGCGCCATCCCCGCCAGGTGATACCGGTCCCCCTCGGCCAGGGCGCCCGTGAGGGTCGCGCTATAGACCAGCCGGTCGGGGCTGAGGCGCGCGCGACCTACCGACCGCGGCGCTTCGCGCCGAGCGCCACCTATAGACCAGCCGGTCGGGGCTGAGGCGCGCGCGACTGCTGCTCAGCACCCGCGCCGTTCCCGTCGTATGGCTCCAGGCCAGCAGCAGCGTGGTGTACCAGAGCCGTTCGACGGCCGCGTGCATGGCGCGCGCGCCTCGCAGACACAGATACAGGTGCGCCTGGAAGCCCCGGGTCGTCGAGCGCTGGCGCGCCGGCGCGTCCGTAAGGCTGATCGCCAGGACCTCCAGAACCGCGCCGGGCGTTCTGTCTAACACGTCGTTGTCGGCTGCCGTATTAGCGGCGGGTTCCGTCGCCAGCCGGCGCGCCTGGCCGGGCCAGTCTTGCCGGATGATCTGCTCGACCGAGAGCAGCGGCAGATCCTTTGCCAGGCGGACGATATCTTCTGGAGCGATGGCCGCCAGTTGCTGAAAGGTGCGGATGCCTGCCGCGTGCAGTTGGCGCTTGATCACTGGACCGATGCCGGCAATACGGGTAAAATCATCGCCCTGCGCCCCCGCTTCACCCGGCTCTCCGCGCCAGTCGTAAGCGTCGGTCATAGACGATCTCGACAGCCTGTTTGAAAAGCGGACAGAGAGGCAGGAACAGGTAGTCTCCCGGGTATCCTCGGGAAACCGTGAAAAGGCGCCTGGACAGGCGCGCAGGGATGTTTGTCACCAGACGGTGCATTCCGGCGGGAAGAATATCACAAGTGTCGCCAGGCGGCAACACAGCTACCCTGCGCAGGTATGGCGAGGTGTGAGGTGTGTTCTAACGTGAAAATAGGCTGCTCACCTACGCGCATGCGGCGCTGAACCCCCCCTCCTAACCTCCCCCCGCTGGGGGGAGGAGCCGGACTCCCTCCCCCCAGCGGGGGGAGGGCTGGGGAGGGGGGCCGTCACCTTGCCCGCGGAGACGCGACGCGGGCGGGCCGCCCGCGCTCCCAGGCGATGTTCATCGCGGCGTTGTGCGGCGCAGCCGCATAGACGGCTACCGTGAACATAGCTCCTCGGAGGAGGGGTGTGGGGAAACCGGGTTTCCCCATACCCCAGCGGACGCGGGCCGGAGGCCCGCGCACCCAGGCCCCGGCCCCTGGGAGGGTTTGGGAGGGCGTAGCCCTCCCAGGAAGGATGTTCATCCCGTCGGTGTGCGGCGTGAGCCGCATGGACGGCCGGGCCGGAAAGGGCGCGTCATACCGCTTCCCGGCGCCGGATCTGCTCGTAGAGTGTCTCGATCATCGGCGAGGGCGCAATGTTTAACTCAGTGGCGAGCGTCTGCACACACACCTGATACTGGCGAATCGCCAGCGCCAACTGGCCCTGGCGGCTATAGCAGCGCATCAACCGGGCGTGGGCGTCTTCGCGGCAATTATCCTGGGCGAGGATAAGCTGGCAGAGGCTTGCCGCCGGCCCGTAACGTCCCTGGCTCATATAAAGCTGGCTCAGGCGATCCACAGCGTCCAGGTACATAATCCGCAGGCGCTCGCGTGTCAGCACCGTCCACTCTTCGTACGGCTCATCAACCAGAAAATCATCTTGATACAGGCCCAGGGCCGCCTCATACGCCGCGCATGCCTCCCCCGACAGCCCTTCGGCCTCGAGCTTGCGGGCGTGCTGAACGTGCCGTTCGAAAGAGACGAAGTCCACCCATAGCCGGAGATCCGGATTGAGGCTGTAGGCGCCGTCCTTATAGAGGATGATCGGCGCTTCGGTCAGCGCGCGAAACGCCTGCCGGGCGTGGTGCACGGCCACGTTCAGGCTGTTGCGGGCCGCCTCCGGCGCCGCCTCGGGCCAGAAGCGCTCCATCAGCACCTCGCGCGGCACGGGGCGATCACGATGAACGATCAGGTACTGGAACACCGCGCGCCCTCGCCCGCTGTTGAAGCTTTCAACCACGTGCTCATTCAGCATCACCCGGAAGGACCCGAGCATCGAGACGCTCATGCTCAGGGTAGTCGGCGCCTCGGGCCCCTTTTCGGCGCCAGGCGCCGCGTCGCCGGCGCGGCGCGCCGCCGGTTCTGGCTCAACCACGGGCGCCGGCGCCTGAAGCGTTGTCGCCCGCACCGGCACGACGCTATGCGTCGCCGATATGGGCCGCGCCCGGCCCGGGCCGCCCGGCCCGCGCTCGCCCGCGCTGTCGCCGATAAGCGTGGGCCGCTCCGCTATCCGCACCCGGCCCGCGCCGTTCTGCAACCTGTGTCCCCCTGTCTGATGGCGGTATCCGCCGCGGAGCATGTCCAGCACCCGGCCCCACAGGCGGGTTTTGCTTCCGACTTCCAGGGCATGCTCCGCGGGCGCAGGCGCTGCCAGCTTCAGCATCAGCGGCAGATGCGCCCAGCCATGGGCCTCGAGCAGGCGTTCGACATCAAGGGCGGTTGAGGTGAGCAAGGCCCGCAGTTCTTCGCCCACCTCGCGCTCGGTTTGCTCCAGGACCTGCAACGTCTGCCGGTGGAACTCGCAACGCACGCGCAGGTCGCGCTGGTTCAATGCCAGGCT
>DAOTYR010000445.1:0-2976 GCA_034434655.1 Chloroflexaceae bacterium | reverse complement strand
CTGGGGAACGTGATCATCCTCGTAATGGGCTTTCTCTGGCTGACCGGGGTCATGGCATTCTTGCGGGGCAGTGTTGACATTGTGGCGCTCTTGACTATGGCAGTACTGCCGTTCCTGCCAGGCGATGCGATCAAGATTCTGCTGGCGGCCCTGGCGCTGCCGGGAGGGTGGCGCTTGCTAGAAAGGCTTGACCAGCGCTAACCGCACTATCAAGAGCAGTTTGGGTCGTGGCGCGGCTGTTGGGTAGACAGCCGCGCTCGTCGTTTCTGGCGCAACCGTCGTGGAGAGTTGCGCAGCGTAGCCTCTCCGCAACCGCCGGTTCCGTCCGTGGAGGCAGGCACTATGGCGTAAGCCCGGACGAGCCCGCCGCTGCGAGGGAACCAGAGGATCGCGGCAGGCGCGCGCCATCTGTCCTCCTCCCGAAATGATAGGCACAGGGCTGTGTGGCGAAACTATTCCATAACGGATATGAGCGATTCCTGGCACGGATTTACATTTTCTATACTTGACAATCCTTGTGAAAGAACATACCATGGTAAAGCACTCAGGCTTCTTCCTCAACAACTATCAGCGTGACGCTGACAGTCAGCAGGGTTCTTCGAAAGAGAACTCTGGATCATCGTATCTTGGAGCAGGGGGCTGGGGAAACCAGGTTTCCCCAGCCCCTCATCCAGTGGAAGGGTTTGGGAGGGCGCAGCCCTCCCCGGAACAACCTTATGTTTATCCCGTTGGTGTGCGGCGCAGCCGTATGGGGCCTGATGTGAACATAAGCCCTCGGCGAGGGGTGTGGGAAAACCGGGTTTCCCCACGCCCCCGCCCCCGGGAAGGTGAGGGCGCAGCCCTCAAGCAGGGATATGGGGAAACCGGGTTTCCCCATATCCCCACCCGGTGGGATGGTTTGGGAGGGCTGCGCCCTCCCAAGAAGTATTTTCATTCCCGTTAGTGTGCGGCGCAGCCGTATGAGGTCTGATGTGATCAGACCGCCCTCATAGCTCCAGGACAATTGACGACCCGGTGCTGTGTCCTCAAGCCGAAGCGTTGGCTGTGCCAGTGCTTCGGTTTATTGTCCCTTTACTTGTCATAAGAGACGTTCTTGTGTAAACGTCCTTGATCACATCGTTTATACGAGGTACGTGTTCACATTTCTCCTGGGAGCGCGGGCATCTTGCCCGCGGAGAAGCGACGGGGGCGAAACACCCTCGCTCGCAGGCGTGTATGTTACCCCAAGTGTGAACAGTTACGTTTATACGAGGTAAGCGCCCCTCCCTGGCGGGTTGGAGGGACGTGGGGCAACCCGGTTTCCCCGCGTCTCTTCCTGGTAGGAGATTGTGTTCGTGCTCCGTCTCTCACAAACGCCTCCGTCGTAGTGCGGTGCAACTGCAGGGGGCCTGACGTCGTAGTGCGGCGTAGCCGCAGGGGACCCGACGTCGTAGTACCGTCAAATATGGAGGTGCCTGAAACTTCGTAGTACGCTGGAGGTTTCTTCAACTCAGGAGGTAGTCAAGGCAGGGGGGCCATGCATATTCTGATTGGCAGTAGTGACATCCTTTACTCGCGCATGACGCGGTTCTTGCTCGAGGATGTGGGATATACGGTTCAACACGAGGTCGATGATCAGGGGCTACGCCAGGCTTTGAATGGAAAGCAAGTCGACCTCTTGCTCCTGGATGAGCAGTGCCCGGAGGCTGGGGGATACGCACTGTGCGGCGAGGTTCGCTCACACTACCATACGCCGATAGTGTTCCTGTCCGAGGAGCACTCTGTCGTGCAACGGGTCCAGGCGCTCAAGTCGGGCGCTGATGATGTATTGCAGAAGCCCTTCAATCCGACGGAGTTGCTGGTGCGCATCGAAGCGATTATGCGCCGGTACGGCGATGATGATCTGCGCGTTCACGTGGCCTACCATCCCATCGCCGTCGGCCCGTTGAACCTCGATCCGATTCGCCGGCGGGTGGTCATCAATGGCCGCAACGAACAAACACTGACCGAGCGCGAGTTCCAGTTGCTCTACTACCTGGTGCAAAATGCCAGTTGCGTCCTCAGCACCCGGCAGTTGTTGCAGAAGGTCTGGGGGCTGGAAGATACGATCGATAGCAACCTGGTGCCCGTCTACATCGGGCGGCTGCGCCGCAAGATCGAAGCTGATCCGCTCAAACCGGCCCATATTGTGCGCGTGCGCAACCTGGGCTATACCTTCCGACCGTAACGGAGCGAGGGTCCGGGGAAACCGAGGTTCCCCGGACCCTCGCTCCAAGAAAGGTTCTTCCTGGGAGGGCGCAGCCCTCCCAAACCCTCCCATCGGGTGGCAAAGTGTCCGGGCAAACCGGGTTTCCCCATACCCCTGCTCGATGGCGCAGCTCTCCCAAACCCTCCTGCGGGCAGGGGCGTGGGGAAACCCGGGTTTCCCCACGCCTCTCTCCGAGAGCTTATGTTCACGTTAGTCGTTCAAGCAGCCGCCCCGATCGCCAGTTCAATCACGCTGGTCCCGCCCTGGGAGACAACCCCCGATCGGATGATCTGGTGCGCCATGGCCAGCGCTGCGATGCCGTCCTCGCCACTGACAACCGGCGCGCGACCATGACGCACCGCCTCCGCAAAGGCGTGCAGTTCCTCGAAGAGCGGCTCGCGCCGCTGCACCTTGTGGCGAATCATGCGACCTTCGCTTACCCCCATCGTCGCCAGTGCTGGCCAGTGCTTGCCCACGCATTCATCGTTCTCGTAGAAGGTCAGATCCTGGGTGAGATAGTTGGCGACGAACATCCCCCGCTCGCCGACAATGCTGAGTTCGCGGATTTTCGTCGGTGTGAGCCAGTTGATGTCGAGGATTCCGACAACGCCGTTTTCGAAGCGCAGCACCGCCGAAAGCATGTCTTCGTGCGAGCGATGCAGGTGGCGGTGCAGCTCGACGTGCATCCGGCTGATCTTCGAGCCGAGGAGATAGTTCAGGATGTCCATCTCGTGCGTGGCCAGGTCGAT
>DAOTYR010000444.1:0-2755 GCA_034434655.1 Chloroflexaceae bacterium | reverse complement strand
CTTGTCAAGCCTTTGCACAGATATCTCCAGGGCTAACGTGAACATCGGGGAAGCTGGTTCCCCATAGCCCCGCCCGCAGGAGGGTTTGGGAGGGCGCAGCCCTCAAGCGGGGGCATGGGGAAACCGGGTTGCCCCATCCCCCTGCGCACGGGCTGCGCCCTCACCTTCCCGGGGGCGAGGGCGTTGGGGAACCTGGTTCCCCCATGTTCACGTTAGTGTGCGGCGCAGCCGCATGCGGGCCTTGCAAGCATCCTGTCATCTAGACAGACGCTGAACGCGCCCGATGAGCGCGTTGAATCCGGTACAGGCGCCACGTAGCGCACCGGTTGCCGCCGCCAGGGAAGCCGACTCCGCGCGCGGCGTGGCGCGTACCCGCTGGCAAAGGCAATGACCCTCCCGCAGGCTGCGAGCCTGCGGGAGGGTGGAGCAGTACGGCAGACGCGAACGACGGTCAACGTCTCTGAGCAATGCTGTAAGAGTTGGAATGAAATCCATGCTCTCTCGCCGACGCCTCTTGCGCCTGCTGGGCGCCACGGTTGCCACGGTCGCTGGCGCGCGCTCCGCTCGCGCTCAGGAGCCCCCGTTCCGGATCTACCTCCCCCTGGTCAATGGCGCCGAGCCGCCACCCGAGCCTGTCCCTGAGCCGTCACCCACGCCTGCCCCTGAGCCGTGGCCCGCGCCCGTGCCCGATCCAGGCATCTGGCCCAACGAGAACGGCTATCTGCTGGCGCCGCCCTCGGGCACAGCCGAGCAGGCTATCGCCTGGTTCACCGCCCGCTCCACGCTCTATACCTCCTACGACATCACGTCAATCGTGGGGGCCTACGCCCGCATCGGGACCGCGGCGGGCCTGGACTGGTTCCTGGCCCTGGCGCAGTGCGCCCACGAAACCGGCAGCCTGACCTCCTGGTGGTGCGCCCGGCCCCGCCGCAATCCCGCCGGCATCGCCGTGACCGGCGCGACCCTCCCCGGCTCACCCGAGTATCCGCCCGGGCGCAACTGGGCCTGGGACGGACTGCTCTGGCGCGAGGGGGCCAGTTTTGCCGCCTGGGACAGCGACGCGGTGCGGGCGCACCTGGGGCGCCTGCTGGCCTACGCTCTGCCTGCCGGCCTTGGCACACCCTACCAGCAGGAGCTCATCGCCTACGCCCTGGAGGTGCGCGGCCTCCCTCCCGCCAACCGCGGCGTCGCGCTGACCGTGACCGACCTGAATGGACGCTGGGCCGTGCCGGGCACCGAGTATGGGCAGCGCATCCTGAGCCTGGCGGCGCGGATGCGCGCCGGGTGAACACTACCCTGGCTTAAGAAATCTCCACTCTTGCCGCGGGGCGCGCCATGGGCCTCGCAGCGCGTAGTGGCGCGCTGAAACGCCTCTCCGAAGCAGCGCAGGATTTCCCTTGACTCGCCCCTGTCGCGGTTCTATAATGGGCCTATGTTAAGCACCCCTTAACCTCTGATGCAGGAGGCGTCTGCTATGGGGGCAAAAACGCACATCGCAATCAGCACTTCCCTCAGGGGCGCGTAGGCATACGCCTGCGGCGCCCCTGATGTTTTTTCTCGTTGATGAGCGGAGCGTTCTGAACACGGCAGTTCAGAGATAACAGGAGGCACACAATGCATTCCGACCTGATTGGCAAGATCGAGAAGGCCCGCCGCTACGCCGAGGAGCCGGAGCGGATCAAGTTTAATGAACTCAACGTCACCTTCCACGGCGGAAATAGCAACCATACCATCTCCTTCAAAGATGGTCACTGGCACTGCGATTGCGCGTTTTTCCAGATCTGGAACACCTGCGCCCATGTGATGGCGTTGCAGCGCATTCTCCAGCCCATGCTCACCGCGGAGGCCCTGACCGTCGATCTGCCGATCCCGGAGCATAAGTTGACCGAAGAGAGCGTCGCCGTTTGAGGTGAGGCCCCACCCCACAGGCGCGAAGATCACAATGATGGGGAGGGTCTGGGAGAGCGCGGATCTCCCAGACCCTCCCCTTTGCTGCGCACAGCCTGGCGAAGTGAGAGGTGTATGCCCCTGATCATCGCCCACCGGGGCGCTTCGGCCTATGCCCCGGAGAACACCATGGCCGCCTTCGAACTGGCTCGACGGCAGGCCACAGATATGATCGAACTCGACGTGCGGCTTACCGCCGATGGGCGGCTGGTGGTGTTCCACGATGAGACGACCGAACGCTGGAACGGGCAGGCCCGCCCGGTTGCCACCTGCACGCTGGCCGAGCTTCAGGCCCTGGACATCGGCGGCGAACGCGCCCCGGCGCTGGAGGAGGTGCTGGATTTCGCCCGCGTCAGCGGTATGCGGCTCAATATCGAGTTGAAAACCACCGGTATGGCTGCCCGTTGCGCCGAACTGCTGTCAGCCTTCCATCTGGTTGAGCAGGTGATCGTCTCATCCTTCAGCGAGGCCGCCCTGCGCGAACTGCGCGCCGTGGCGCCGGCGACGCCCCGCGGCTACCTGATGGGCGTTCGCACCATTGACCCCGCCGTGCGCGCCCGGGAACTCTGGCCCTTCTTTGCCCTCCGCGCCGTCGAGGCGGTCGCCTGGCATCCCCACTACGACCTCCCCCAGCTCGACCGGCTGATCCCCCTGGTGCGCCGCGCCGGCTACCAGGTCAATGTCTGGACGGTGGACGAGCCGGAGCGCATGCGCGCCCTCGCCGCCCTTGGCGCAACCGGCATCATCACCAATCGGCCTGACCTGGCCCGCCAGGTGTTATCCCATCTAACGTGAACATAGGCTCTCG
>DAOTYR010000443.1:0-7087 GCA_034434655.1 Chloroflexaceae bacterium | reverse complement strand
GCGGCGACCCGTCAGGATCAGCAACATGAATACGGAACAGCGCCTGGCGCAATTCGCCGTTCACCTGGGCGTACACGGTGATCTCCCACTCCCCGGCCATCTGGTAGACCGAACGGGCTTCGTACTGCCCCGGCCCCACCGGGGTCGCCAGCGGCTGCGCGCCGCTGAGGCAGATCATGTTCATGTCCAGGTCGAGGTAGACGTTCGCTCCGTCGAGGGGGCGACCCAGCCGGTCGGTGAGGGTCACGCGGAAGCGTTGGGGCTGGTTGATCTGCGGATCGCGCTGCGTATCCAGGGTGATGGTCATGCCATTGACCGTCTGCTGGGCGCGCACCTGGTCAGGGGCCAGCGGGGGCAGGCTGCCCCCGCCGCAGGCGCCGGCGATCATGGCCGCCGCCAGGGCCGCGAGGAGCGCCAGCGGACGCCATGGGCCACCCGCGGGCCACCACCGGCCCTGGTTACGCAGCCGGTCCGCCACAGGGCGATGATCGTCACATCCCGGCACGGGGGCCGGGTGCCTGCCTGCGCGCACGGTCAGCCTTCCTTCAACAACTCCCGGACGCCCGCGATGATCGCCTCGGGAGGGGTGCCGAAACCATACACTATACGCAGGCGCCCCTCGGCGTCAATCAAATAGGTCGCCGAACTGTGATCGACCAGGTAGGCGGCGCTGGTGCCTTCGGGCGTATGGCGCTTGTAGTACAGCCCGTACTCCGGCCCAATGCGCCGCAGGGTCGCGTCGTCACCCTGAAGGCCGATAAAATCGGGATCGAAGGCCGCCAGGTGTCGCGCCAGCACCTCCGGGGTATCCCGCGCCCCGTCCACGCTGACAAACACCACCTGCAAGCGCGCGCCATCGGCGCCAAGCTCCGCCTTCACCCGCTTCAACTCCGAAAGCGTCATCGGGCAAACGTCGGGACAAAAGGTGTAGCCGAAGAAGAGCGCCACGGGCTTTCCGCGCAGCTCGCTGAGGCTCAGATCGCGGCCCAGGCTGCTGGGCAGGGTAAAATCGCTCAGTTGCACGGGCGGTTCGATGCGCGTGCCCTGCTCCATGGAAGACTCGGGGGCCGGGCCGGGCGCCGGTCGGGCGCAGCCGGCCAGAAGGACCAGGATCAGTGCAATGGATAACCATCCCAGACGATGCATCATGGTCTTTTCCAGTCAGTTGTGGCGCAACCCGGCGGGTTGCGCCTGGCTCGCGGAACGGTGTGGGGAAACCCGGTTTCCCCACACCCCCACCCGCAGGAGGGCCTGACCCTCATGCAGGGGTATGGGGAAACCCGGTTCCCCCATACCCCCACCCGGTGGCAGAGTTCGGAAGGGCTGCGCCCTCCCAGAAACAACCTCCTCAGCGGGTCGTTCCTTGCCTCAGGGCATGCGCACCGGAGCCTCCACCGTCATCTCCCCGGCGCGTTCGAACTTCAGCGTCAGCCGCACGGTCTCGCCCGCGGCCAGGTCGCGCTTCAATCCGATCAACATCACGTGGAGGCCGCCGGGCTTCAATTCGACCTGGCCGTTGGCCGGGACGGGGATGCCGCCGGTGACCGGCGCCATCTGCATGACATTATCCACCATTTTGGTCTCGTGCAACTCGACCACTTCGGCGACGTCGGTGCTGGCGGAGACCAGCCGGTCGCCGGCGCCGCCACGGTTGACCAGCACCATATACGCGGCGCTGGTGCCACCCGCGGGCGCCATATCGGTGCCGCCGTGACCACCGTGGCCACTCATGCCACCCTGGGCATCCATACCGGTCTTCGCAGCGGCGCGCACCCAGGCTTCGTTGACGGAAATCTGCGGCGCCGACGCGCCACAGCCAGCCAGCACGACCAGGCTCGCCAGGATGAGCGCAAGCACGTTTGCCACTCGCATGATTCGGCTCCTCTAGAGAATGCGGTAATCCGGTTGCTAGCGTGAACACGGGGAACCAGGTTCCCCCACACCCCCGCCCGCGGGAAGGTTTGGGAGGGCGCAGCCCGTGCGCAGGGGGATGGGGAAACCGGGTTTCCCCATCCTCCCACCCGGTGGGAGGGTGTGGGAGGGCGCAGCCCTCCCAAGAAGAACCTATGGTCATCCCGTCGGTGTGCGGCGCAGCCGCATGGACGGCTAACGTGAACATAGGCTGCTCACCTACGCGCATGCGGCGCTGCCCCCCCTCCTAACCTCCCCCCGCTGGGGGGAGGAGCCGGAATCCCTCCCCCCAGCGGGGGAAGGGCTGGGGAGGGGGGCCGTCACCTTGCCCGCGGAGACGCGACGCGGGCGGGACGCCCGCGCTCCCAGGTCATGTGCATCGCGGCGGTGTGCGCCATGCGCATGACCGTCTCACGTGAACCTACGCCCTCGGCGAGGGGCATGGAGAAACCGGGTTTCCCCACACCCTGCTCCAAAGGACAATGGCTAGCGGATGAATGTCTCAAAGACCATCAGATGATACCCGGTCGGGGCGGGGGTGTCGGAGGAGGGAAGGGTGGGAGGGCATAATGCCGCGCGGAGCGCAGGCCGAGGGTAAGGACCAGCGCTCCGGCGAGCAGGAACAGCGGGACTGCCGGCGCGAGCAATTCGAAGCAGGCCCGAGGCGCGATCGTTGTCGGCACATCGGCCCCGGCGACCGTGGCCGCCTGGGCATGGTGCGCGCCGCAGAGGAACCAGGCGACTGCCGGTCGTTCGGCGCGCGATTCCAGGAAACAGTGGAACACGCAGGTGAGAGGCGCGAGCAGGCCCAGTTGGAGGGCGATCAGCAGCCCGAGGGCGCGCGGCAGCCAGCGCCACGCCACACCCCTGCTCCAGACAACACAGCCGGGCATCCGGGGCGATCCAGCGCGGCGGGAGGGAGGCGCTTCCCTTTTCTGCGTGGCATCCATCACAAATGGAACTATACCAGATTGCGCCGCCGCGCTCAAGTTGAAATTGCTTCACCGGCGTTCGACCGGTGTTGGGGGTCAGGCGCCTCACACCGATTGCAAGGCGGGGAACCCGGGGGTCTCCACGCCCGCGCCTGGTAGTCGGTACAGATCGGCACGGGTTAAGGGTAATTCGACCCGGCCACGGTCAGTCTGCCGGGCCAACAACATCTGCACGATACCGATCTGCCCGACGCGAAAGCGCCAGGCCGCGCCGGCCAGGTAGAGGCGCCAGGCGCGGTAGAACTGCTCGCCCACCAGCGCCACCGCCTCCGTGTGACGCGCCTCCAGGCGCCGCCGCCAGTGGTCGAGGGTCAGGGCATAATGCTCGCGCAGGCTCTCCAGGTCGCGCGGCTCGAAACCGCACGCTTCAGCATGGCCCAGCATCTCCCCGGCGGGCAACACCTCGCCGTCGGGGAAGATATAGCTTTGAATGAAGGCCCCCTGCCCCCACAGCCTGGCGCCCAGACGCCCCAGCGCCCCATGGGATGGGGGCGCGACCAGGACGATGCCGTGGTTGAGGAACAGGCCGCCGGGGCGCGTATGGCGAAAGGCCGCCTCGAAGTAGGCCCGCATCTGCGCCCGGCCGACGTGTTCGACCATGCCCACGCTGACGACCTTGTCGAACACCTCTGAGGGCGGCAGTTGGCGATAGTCGCAGATCTCCACCCGGCAACGCCCGCTCAGCCCCGCCGCCGCGATGCGCTCGCGGGCCAGTTGGGCCTGAGCCTGGCTGAGGGTGATGCCCAGGGCCTCGACGCCATAGCGCTCAGCGGCGTAGCAGATCAACCCGCCCCAGCCGCAGCCGATGTCCAGCAACCGCTCACCGGGGCGCAGGCGCAACTTGCGGCAGATCAACTCCAGTTTGGCCTCCTGCGCCTCGTCGAGGGTCTCGCCGCCCGTCGGGAAGTAGGCGCAGGAGTAGACCATGCGCCGGTCCAGCCACAGGGCATAGAAGTCGTTGCCCAGATCATAATGGTGGCGCACGGCGGCGCGGTCGCCTTCCAGCGAATGGCGCACGCCCTGGCGCCGGAACCGCCCGTCGGTTCGGGCGACCGGCATGTCATCGGCGGCGGGGAGGGCCTGCAGGCGCAGCAGCACCCGCGCCAGGCGCCCCGGCGCCGCCAGCAACGCGCCGAGATCATCGGCCACCCCGCTGGCGGCGCCCAGATCGCCCTCGATCTCGATGTCGCCACGCAGATAGGCCTCGGCCAATGTCAACTCCGACGGGGGCACGAGCATCCGCCGTAGCGCGTCCGGACGGCGCAACACCAGAGTGAACTCAGGCGCATGTGCGCCTGGCGCCTCACGCGTGCCATCCCAGAAGGCCACGGCGAAGGCGCGCCGTTCCGGGGGTCCGAACAGATCGGTCAAGATCTTGCGGCTCAGATCGACCGCGTCGGTCGTTGCTTGCTGCGTCGTTGTGTGCCCAGGCGCTTGCAGAAAGTCCATCGTTGGCCCTCCTCCGCAGGTACAATACAACCAGCAAGGGATGTGGATGAACAGGAGTTGCGCAGTCGCCTTGCAACGGGGAGGCGACCGCGTACCTCCAGAATTATATCGAATGATGCGTCATAATGCGTGAAATCTGTCACTCTGACAACCAGTGGGGCAACCAGGGTTCCCCGCACCCCGGCTATTGAAGGAACGCCATCGCAGCGCAACCTTCCGGGTTGCGCCCAGGGAGCTTTATCCACTATGGACCACAGCGATCCCGCCCGGCGCGCGGCAGAGTTGCGCGCCGCCATCGAAGAGGCCAATTACCGCTACTACGTTCTCGACGCTCCGACCCTGAGCGACGCCGAGTATGACGCGCTGATGCGCGAACTGCGCGCCCTCGAGGCGGCCCACCCCGAGGTGATCACCCCCGACTCGCCTACGCAGCGGGTGGGCGGGGAGGCCAGCAGCCTGTTTGCTAAAGTGCGCCACCCCCAGCCCATGCTCTCTCTCGGCAACGCGACGAACGAGGCCGAACTCCGCGAATGGCGCGAGAGCCGCGTGCTCAAACTGCTCGGTCCCGGCGTTCCGGTCACCTACGTCGTCGAGCCGAAGATTGACGGCCTGGCCGTGGCCCTCACCTACCGCGACGGGGTCTTCGTGCAGGGGGCCACGCGCGGCGATGGCGAGGTGGGCGAGGATGTCACCGCCAATCTGCGCACCGTGCGCGACATCCCCCTGCGCCTGCGCGACCCGCGGGAGACGGGGCTGCCCCTGGCCAGCCTGATCGAGGTGCGCGGCGAGGTGTACATCCGCAGCGCCGATTTCGAGGCGCTGAACCAGCGCCTGGCCGCCGCCGGCGAGAAGACCTTCGCCAACCCCCGCAACGCTGCCGCCGGCTCCCTGCGCCAGAAGGACCCCACGATCAGCGCGGGGCGGCCCCTGCGCTTCTTCGCCTACGGCGTCGGCCCCTTCGAGGGGGTCGCCCTGACCAGCCAGTGGCAGACGCTCCACTACCTGCGCGCCCTGGGCTTCCCCGTCAACGCCGATGCCCGCCATTTCGAGGATTTCGAGCAGGTCATCGCCTACTGTCGCGAATGGATGGCCCGCCGCGACCGGCTCCCCTACGAGGCCGACGGCATCGTGATCAAGGTGGACGACTTCGAGCAGCAGCGCGCCCTGGGCGCGGTGCAGCGCGAGCCGCGCTGGGCGGTGGCCTTCAAGTTTCCCGCCCGCGAGGCCGTCACGCGCCTGCTCAACATCACGGTCAACGTGGGCCGCACGGGGGTGGTGACCCCCAACGCCGAACTGGAAGCGGTGGTCATTGGCGGGGTGACCGTGCGCAGCGCCAGTCTGCACAACGCCGATTACATCGCCGAACGCGACATCCGCATCGGCGACTATGTGATTGTGCAGCGGGCCGGGGATGTCATTCCCTACGTGGTGGGGCCGCTGCCGCACCTGCGCACCGGCGCCGAACGGCCCTGGGTCTTCCCCACCCACTGCCCGGCCTGCGGCACGCCCCTGGAGCGGCAGCCCGGCGAGGCGGCCTGGCGCTGCCCCAACTTCGGCATCTGCCCGGCCCAACTGGTGCGCCGGATCGAGCACTTCGTCAGTCGCGGCGCGATGGACATCGCCGGCATTGGCGAGCGCCAGGCCGAGCTGTTCGTGAACATGGGCTGGATCAACGATGTGGCCGACCTCTACAGCCTGACCCCGGAGCACTTCCAGGGAGTCGAGGGCTACGGCCCCAAACGGGTTGCCAATCTGCTGCGGGCCATTGAAGAGTCGAAGCAGCGGCCCCTGGAACGGGTGATCATCGGCCTGGGCATTCGCTACGTCGGCAGCGTGGCCGCCGCGGCCCTGGCGGCCCATTTCGGCAGCCTCGACGCGATCATGGCCGCCAGCCAGGAAGAACTCCGGGCTATTGACGGCATTGGCCCGGTGGTGGCCGCGAGTGTGGTGGACTTCTTCAGTCGCGAGGAGGAACGGCGCGTGGTCGAAAAGCTCCGCGCCGCGGGGGTGCGACTGAGCGGCGGCGCTCCGCGCTCGAGCGCCGGCGCCAATCTCGCCGGCAAGACCTTTGTGCTCACCGGCACGCTGCCGACGCTGACCCGCGATCAGGCCAGCGAGCTGATCACCGCCCATGGCGGCAAGGTCACCGACAGCGTCAGCAAGAAAACCAGCTACGTGGTGGCCGGGGCCAATCCAGGGAGCAAGTTGGCCAGAGCCGGGGAACTCGGGGTGCCCGTGCTCGACGAAGCGGGCCTGCTGGCGCTGATCGGCGCCGGTGCCGGCGAGCTGCAGGGCCAGCCCTCCGTCCATTCAGCCCCCGGAACACCGTAGGGGCGACCGGCCGGTCGCCCCTACCCCGTCCGCCCTAACGTGAACATAGGCTGCTCACCTACGCGCATGCGGCGCTGCCCCCCCTCCTAACCTCCCCCCGCTGGGGGCAGGAGCCGGACTCCCTCCCCCCAGCGGGGGGAGGGCTGGGGAGGGGGGCCGTCACCTTACCCGCGGAGACGCGACGAGGGCGGGCCGCCCGCGCTCCCAGGCGATGTTCATCGGGCGGTGTGCGCGAATCGCATGGACGGCTAACGTGAACATAAGCCTTCGGCGAGGGGGGTGGGGAAACCGGGTTTCCCCATCCCTCAGCGGACGCGGGCCGGAGGCCCGCGCACCCAGGCCCCGCCCCCTGGGAGGGTTTGGGAGGGCGCAGCCCTCCCAAGAACAACCGTATGTTCATTGCG
>DAOTYR010000442.1:0-11586 GCA_034434655.1 Chloroflexaceae bacterium | reverse complement strand
GGTCTCTGTTACCGGCGTCGGGTGTGACGAAGCGTCTTGCGCGCCCCCCCAAACACCCGGGGTGTCAGGCATACCCGCGCCGGTTGAGTGAGGTGGGGAAACCTGCTTTCCCCACGCCCCGGCCGGTGGGCGGGCCGGGGGGAGCGAGCGCCAGGCGGGAGTGGCAGCATCCCGCCCCGGTTTCCCCACGCCCTGGCCGGTGGGCGGGCCGGGGGGAGCGAGCGCCAGGCGGGAGTGGCAGCATCCCGCCCCGGTTTCCCCACGCCCCGGCCGGTGGGCAGCCCCGGGGCCGCCCCACGCCCCGGCCCCGCCGCCCCTATGCATCCTGAACATCGTTATCCTCCAGGCACGGCTCCTCGGCATCGATCAGTTCCAGGTCGAGCAGGTTGTCGCGGAAGATATTGGCGCGCAGGGTGTGGTTGCGGGGCCTGGGGCAGCGGGGCGTCAACGGCGGCAAGGGGCGCGCGCCGTGGTCCTGGTCGGCGGCGATGCGCACCGCGACGCGGTTGCCGGTGAAGCGGTTCGCTTCGATCAGCCAGTCGCGGCTGGTGTCGTTCTCGGGGTAGGCCAGGGCGAAGGCCGCGACGAACCTCGACCAGAGCAGGAGGCCATGGGTGTTCCAGGCCAGGTCGTTGTCGCGGGTGACGAAACCGAAGCCGTTCTCCACCGCCACGCCTGCCTGGCGATTGTGGTGGATGTGGTTCTGCTCCAGCAGGTTGTCGCGCGAAAAGCCCAGCCAGAAGCCGTAGTTGCAGCCATCGGCCCGGTTGCGCCGGAAGATGTTGCCCCGGCTGAAGGTGGCCTCGAAGGCGATGTTGGGGCTGAAGGAGCCGTCATTCTCTTCAAAGAGGTTGTCATCGCAGGGCACGGGCGTCCAGTCAGGGCGCAGGCCGGCCAGGAAGAAGCCATCGCCGCCCATGCGGGCCATGTTGCGCCGAAAGCGGTTGCGGCAGGAGCCATGGACGATCAGGAAGCCGGCGGCGTCGGCCCCCAGGTGCCCCTGGCCGCGGCCGCGCGGCTGGTAGCGGCAGCAGAAGTCGGCGTAGTTGTTTTCGAACAGGCTGTCGCTGGTGGCATACAGGTGAAAGCCGGCGCCGCTGCAGTGGTTGGCGATGGTGTCGCGCACCGTCAACCGCAGGCACCCGTAGCAGAGCAGGCCGTTTTGCTGGTGCTGCAGGTCGCATGCGCTGATCAGCGCCTCGCGCACCCCCGTGAGCATCACCCCGGCGCCGTAGGCCTGCGCCGCGGGGCGCCAGATGTCCAGAAAGACGCTGTTCGCCGGTTCTTCGGCGCTGGCGCGGGACGAGCAGTTGGCGATGGTCAACCCGGCGCAGTCTTCGGCGTAGATGCCGTGGTCGTAGGCCAGGAGGCGCAGATTCTTGATCCGCACCCCATCGTGCCCGGCGACGGTGACGCCGCGTCCCCTGCCCGCGCCGACCAGCATGGCGCCGTTGCCGTCGAGGGTCACCCCGGGGGCGGCGATGGTCAGCCCCCTGGGCAGGTAATGGACGCCGGGCGCCAGGACGGCGTCGGCGGTGATGCGCATGCCATCGGTGGGGGTCAGTGATGTCATTTTAGATTGTAGATTTTAGATTTTGGATTGCCGTAATTGGCATGAGACTTCATTATCCGCCCCGCTCCCCCGGCGGCTCACGCCGCTGGCTACCGGATGCGACGCCTGCCTGCGCGGGTGAGCGCCGCCTGCGCGGCGCAGCCGCGCACCGATGGGATATGGGATAAAAATAGGGTTGTTCCTGGGAGGGCGCAGCCCTCCCAAACCCTCCCGCGGGCAGGGGTATGGGGAAACCTGGTTTCCCCACACCCCGCTCCAGAGGTCAATGTTTAATAGACCATGAGCGCTTCCTGTTGCATGGAGCGGCACAATCCGCAATCCGCAATCTAAAATCTAAATGTGAAACGTGCTGCGCGATCAGTCCCCATCGTCTTCGAGGTGTCTGACGGTGCTGCGGCGACGCCTGGGGGCCGGCGCGGGTTGGGGAAGCAGGCGTTCCAGGGCAGCCTGGATGGTGGCGCGTTCCTCGGCGGAGCGGCGGGCGTGCTCGTCGAGCTGGGGGCTGTGGCGCATCCGCAGGGCCAGCGGCGCCACCCGCCGCAGGTCCTCGGCGCTGACCTGGTTGCGAAAGTCGGCGGCGGCGCGGGCGCGGGCGCCTTCGAGCAGGGCGATCTCGGCGCGATGGGAGGGGATCCGCAACTCTTGCACCAGGGTCAGGGCGGCTTCTTCCAGGGCCGGCGGCACGCTCACGTGGGGGAGGATGGCCCGCGCGGTTTCCACCTCTTCCGCCAGGGCGGCGGTCTGGGCGGCATAGGCGGCGCGAAAGGCCGCCGGGTCGGCGCGAAAGGCTCGCGCGCGGCGGTACACCTCGAGGCGCTGCCGGGGATCATCGAGGGGGGCGACCCAGACCCGCAGGCCGAAGCGGTCGAGGATCTGCGGGCGCAGCGGGCCTTCTTCGGGGTTCATCGAGCCGACAAGGACGAACCGCGAGGGGTAGAGGCGCGTCATGGCCCCCCGGCGCACGAAGGTGCGGCCCTGGGCCGCCGCGTCGAGGATCGCGTCCACCACCGCCGGGTCGAGCAGGTTCACCTCGTCAACGTAGAGCAGATTGCCGTGGGCGCGGGCGAGGATGCCCGGCTCCAGCAGCACCGCGCCCTGCTCGAGCGCCACCCGCTCGTTGATGCCCCCCACGACATCTTCCAGGCGCGCATTGAGCGGCAGTTCAATCAGGCGGATGCGCTCGCGCCGCTGTTCCGCGCCTTCTTCCGCCCCCTCGACCTCAACCGTGGGCAGAATGTCGAGCAACCCCCGCACGGCGGAGGTCTTGCCGACCCCATACGGCCCGCTGAGCAGCACCCCGCCGATGCCCGGGTTGATCAGCCCGAGGAGCAGGGCGGTTTTCAGCTCGGCCTGACCGACCAGGGCCAGGAAGGGGAAGGGGAGCAGTTCGTCCATGGATGCTACCGATGTGGAAGGGATGCGGGGTGACGCAGCCTCCTCGCAGGTCTCCTGGGAGCGCGGGCATCTTGCCCGCATAGACGCGACGCGGGCGGGACGCCCGCGCTCCCAGGCGCGGGTGTTACCGCAGGTGTGAACAGGTACGCGCGAATGACTGCCGGGTTAACCTGGAAGCGTAGGCGGGCCGCCCGCGCTCCCGGCATCGTACAGTTCAGGCAGGGGGATGGGGAACGCAGGTTTCCCCATCCCATGCCGGGGGCTAGAACATCTCGATCTCGTAGGCGCCGATCGGGCAATCAGGGCGTTGCCGATCAATGAACTTCACCACCGCTTCGAGCTGCCCGTGGGCATACTGCGCCGAGGTGGCGACGCAGGCGACGGCGAGGACGGCGCTCTGCCAGAGGTCGTGATCGTCGGCCTCGATGACCGAGACGTTGAACTCGTTGCGAATGCGGGCGATCAACGATTTGACCACCTGGCGCTTCTCCTTCAAGGAAGACGCCACGGGGATGGACAGGGAAATGGTGCACAAACCGATAACCATACCGCGACGGGCGCGCGTGGCGCGTCAATTCAGGCTGCCCATCCCCGATGGCCCCTCGCTGGTATCGCGGCGGCCGTAGGGCAACAGGGTCAGTTCAGCGCGAAGGTTGGCGGCGATTTCGCGCAGGCGGGTCAACGGATCGCACTCCAGCCAGTGTTGCTTGAGGGCCATCGTGACCTGGAGGCGATCGGCCAGGTGGTAGCCGAGCCGGAGGGGATCGCGCGGCAGATCCTCGACCTCCACCTCCAGCCCGGTGGCGCCGGCGACGGCCTGCCAGTAGCGGTCGTAGGTGGCCCGCAGGTCCTCGGCGGCGACGGCGGCGGCGGGGGGGATGTTCTCGGGCAGTTCAACCACCGACGCGATCAGGTATGGAACGCGCTGGATCATCGCCTGGATGCGAAAACGCCGATCACCGACCGCGGTCAGCAAGTAGCGACCGTCGTCCAGGCGCATATCGGCGCTGATCCGGGCCATGGTGCCAATGGCGTATGGCTCGGCGGGGCGCGCATCACGTCGCCCCTCCTCCACCTCATCGCCCTCACGGATCAACACGACGCCGAACGGACTGCGTTCCTCGAGGCAGCGCCCGATCATCAGGCGGTAACGCTCCTCGAAGATATGCAGATTGAGCGTTGCTCCTGGAAACAGAACCGTTCCCAGGGGAAAGAGCGGCAACTGGCGAGACATACATGTCCTGGGGGCCGAATGGCGAGCAGGCCCTTCCTCGGGGCCGGCGCCCTTCATCCGGCACAGCTATGCGCCGGCCCGCAGGCTCGCTCCAGGGTCGGGAGCGGAGCGGCGCTACTCTTCGTGCCACGTACAGGTCCACAGGTTCAGGTCAACCGGGCCGATGTTGAGATCGACGGTCACCTCGATTTCGGGCGCCGAGAGGATCTGCAGCATGGTCGCGCTCTCGACCGGCACGGCAGCGCCCTCGTTGAACACCAGCGCCGGGCCGAGGCGCAGTCCCAGCAACTCCGGGCGCAGATCGGCGCAACTCCCGCCGATGGCCGCCAGAAACGGCCCCCAGTCAATCGAGCCGCGATGCAACACGGCGCGCACCGCTTGCGAGCCGGCGATGGCGTCGGCCACCTGCCGCGCCATCGCCTCGCCGGCGGCCCCGCGCACCCGCACATGAATGATCTTACCATTCTCTGCGGCATCGCGCACGATCTGTTGAGTGAGATCCGCGCAAAGCGCGGTCAACGCCTGTTGAAAGAGGTCAAATTCCGGCGAACGGGCGTCGCTGATCGTCGGCGTCCCGGCGGCGCCGTTCGCCAGGATGACCACCGTGTCGTTGGGGCTGCTATCGCCGTTGAGGTGCAGGCGATTGAAGGTGCGGGCGACGCTGTGCTGCAGGGCCTGCTGGAGCAGCCGCTGCTCGATGGCCACATCGCTGGTGATCAGGCAGAGGAGTGTGGCCAGGCGGGGATGGATGAGGCGCGTGCCCTTGGCCATGCCCGCCAGGATGATCCGCTGGCCCTCGCGCATCTGGACACGGTAGACCCGCTCCTTTGGACGCGAGTCGGTGGTGAGCATCGCCAGGGCCGCCCGGCGCCCGCCGCCACTGTCGAGTTCGCTGACCGCGCGGCGAATGCCCTCGCGCATGCGCTTCATTGGCAGGGGCACGCCAATGATACCAGTTGACATAAGAAGCACCGCGTCGCGGGCGATCTCTAACTCGTCGGCGACCAGTTTGGCGCATTCCACCGCGTCGTTGAGCCCCGGCTGGCCCGTGCCGGCGTTGGCCTGCCCGGCGTTGATCAGCACGGCGCGGATGGCCTCACGGTTTCGCGAGAGGATCGCCTGACTCAAGAACACCGGCGCGGCCTGGATCAGATTGGTGGTAAACAGCGCGCCCACCCGGCACGGGTGCAACGAGTAGACCAGCGCCAGGTCACGGGCCTTGCTGCCGTCCTTCAACCCGCAGGAGACCCCCGTGGCGCGGAAGCCCTGGGGGCTGGCGATGTGGCCTTCTTCGAAGATAGCGTAGTTCATCGGTTGTCGTTGGATTCGCTGCTCAGGCGTTCCATACGGCCTGGCCGCTCAGGCCGGGGCGTGGGGAAACCTGGTTTCCCCGCGTTCCTCCAACCGGTGTTGGGCGACCAGACGCCCCACGAGGACATCGCTCACCAGACGCGACAGAGCAATCCCTTCAGGTAGTCGCTTTCAGGGAAGCTCAACAGCACCGGATGGTCGGGGGACTGGGTGAAGCGCTCGACGATCTGGACGTCGCGGCGGGCATCGAGGGCCGCGCCGAAGACGATCTTCTGAAACAGGTCCGCCGATACCAACCCCGAGCAACTGAAGGTTGCCAGCAGGCCCCCGGGGCGCAGGAGTTGCAGCGCCAGCAGGTTGATATCCTTGTAGCCGCGCGCGGCGCGTTCGACCTGGGCCTGGCTGTGGGCGAACTTCGGCGGGTCGAGGATGATCACGTCGAAGCGCCGCCCGGTGGCGCGGTACTGGCGCAGGACGCGAAAGACATCGCCCTCGATCAGTTCGGCGGGCGTGCCGAGGCCGTTCAGGTCGAGATTGGCGCGGGCCAGGGCCAGCGCCGGCCCCGAGGAGTCGATCAGCGTCAGCGCGGCGGCTCCGGCGCGCGCGGCGTACACGCTGAAGCCGCCGGTGTAGGCGAACGCGTCGAGCACCTCGGCGCCCCGGCAGTAGGCGCCCACGCGGGCGCGGTTGATCGCCTGGTCGAGGTAGAAGCCGGTCTTCTGGCCGCCGCGCAGGTCGGCAAGCAGGGCCGGCCGTTCGCCGCACATCCCGGGGAGGACGATGGGGCGCATGGTCAGGCGCTCGGGCGGCGCTTCGCCCCAGCGCTGGCCTTCGTGGGCCGGCAGGCCCTCCTTCTCGCCGATCTCGGGGTCGCTGCGCTCGTAGATGCCCCGCGGTTGCAGCAAGGCGACCAGGGTGGCGATCACCGCGTCGGCGCGCGCGGCCATGCCCTGGGTCAGCAACTGGATGATCAGATGGGGGCCGTAGCGATCCACGATCAGGCCGGGGAGGCCATCGGCTTCGCTGAAGACCAGCCGGCAGGCGGTCTCGCCATCGCCCATCAGGCTGGCGCGCCCGCGCACGGCGCGCGCGACGGCCTCGCGGAGCCAGTGCTCATCGAGGGGTTGCGCGGCCTCCCAGGTGGCGATGCGCAGGCGGATCTGCGACCGGCCGCTCCAGAAACCGCGGGCAAGCCAGGCCCCATCGGGGCCAAGAACGTCAACCACCCCGCCATCGGCAGGATTGCCGCGGACCGTCTCAATCGCCCCTGAGAACACCCACGGGTGCCGCTGCTGGATGGGCCGCTCGCGTCCGGTCTTGAGGACGATCTGTGCCATAAGCAAGCCTACGAGTGCCTATGGGAGCACAGTGTAGCAGAGGGGTGTAACCGGGTCAAGGCAGGTGGAGGTGGGGGGTGTGGCGTAATTTCTTGCGCGGCGCCTGGTTCCGTCGGGCTAACGTGAAAATAGGCTGCTGGAGCAGGGGGATGGGGAAACCGGGTTTCCCCATCCCCCCACCCGGTGGGAGGGGTTTGGGAGGGCTACGCCCTCCCAAGAATTATTTTCATCCTGGCAGTGTGCGGCGGAGCCGCATGGACGGCTGATGTGAACATAAGCTCTCGGAGAGGGGAATGGGGAAACCGGGTTCCCCCACGCCCCTGCCCGCAGGAGGGTTTGCGAGGCGCAGCCCTGGAGCAGGGGCAAGGGGAAACCGGGTTTCCCCATATCTACAGGTATGGCACCTCCACCCCGTTCCGGGCGATCACCTCGCGGTACCAGTGCGCCGAACGCTTCCAGATGCGCCGCCCGGTGGCGTAATCGGTGTAGAGCAGCCCGAACCGCTTGCTGAAGCCGTGCGACCACTCGAAGTTATCCAGTAACGTCCAAACATAGTAGCCGCGCAGGTCGATCCTCTCCTGGATGGCCCGGTGCGCCATGGCGATGTGCTCGCGCAAGTAGGCGACGCGCGCGTCATCGTGAACTTCTCCGTCGGGAGCGACGGCATCGTTGAAGGCCGCGCCGTTTTCGGTGATGTAGAGCGGCACGGAGGTGTAGGCCCGCGCCTGCCGCAGCGTCTCCAGGATGCATGGCGGGTAGATCTCCCAGCCCATTGCCGTGGCCGGCCCCGCGGGCGCCACCTGCCGCGCGCCGCCGATCAGGTCGAGCGGGTAGAACTGCGTAACCAGCCGCGAATAGGTGTTGAGCCCCAGAAAATCTATCGGAACACCGATCACCTGCAGATCGCCGGGCCGTATGGCGGGGCGGATGCCGCGCCAGGCGAAGTGGCGCAGCACATCCTCGGGGTAGCGCCCGCGAAACAACGGCTCCAGAAACAGGCGGTTGGTGGCCCCGTCGGCGAAGCGGCTGGCCCGCACGTCCCAGGGGCGTTGCGAGGCCGGGTGGTGCGGCCAGAGGATCAGCACGATGCCGATCTGCGGGCGCGAGGTCTCCCCCGCGGCAGGCCCCGGCGGAAACTCGGCCCGGAAGGCCTGGACCGCCAGCCCGTGCGAGAGCAGCAGATGGTGGGCGACGGTGAGCATGACCCGGGGCGCGCGCCGGCCCGGGGCGTATGCGCCTGTGCCGTAGCCATAGAAGGTCTGGATGAACGGCTCGTTGTGGGTGACCCATAGCGGCACGTCGGCGCCCAGACGGCGGAACAACAGCGCGGCGTACTCGGCGAAGCGCAGCGCCGTGTCGCGGTTGGCCCAGCCGCCGTTGTCTTCCAGGGCCTGGGGCAGATCCCAGTGATAGAGGGTCACATTGGGCATGATGCCACGCTCGTTCAGCGCGGCAATCAGGCGACGGTAGAAGTCCAGCCCCTTCTCGTTGAGCGGCGGAGCGCCGGTCGGCAGGATCCGCGGCCAGGCGATGCTGAAGCGGTAGCTCTTGAGCCCCAGCGCGGCCATGTGTTCGATATCTTCGGGCCAGCGATGGTAGTGATCGCAGGCGACGTCGCCGGTGCTGCCATCGGCGATGTTGCCCGGGGTATGGGCGAAGCGATCCCAGATGCTCTCGCCCCGGCCGTCTTCGTTCCAGGCGCCCTCGATCTGGTAGGCCGCCGTCGCCGCGCCCCACACAAAGCCGGGCGGGAAGGTGAGAAGGGTCATAGGATTTCTACCTGATTGTGCAAGCGGGCCACGGATGGAGTAACTGTTCACGCCTGGGGCCATGCGCCAGCCTGGGAGCGCGGGCGCCCCGCCCTCGGCGTGTCTCCGCGGGCAAGCTGCCCTCGCTCCCAGGAGACATGCGAACGTGTACCGGATGGAAGGGTCCGGGAGGGCTGGGCCCTCTCAGGAAAACTCCTGGCCCCGGCGCGAAATCGCGGCTACCATGACGTTTGTACCATGACGAACTCTAACGTGAACATAGGCTGCTGGAGCAGGGGTGTGGGGAAACCTGGTTTCCCCACGCCCCCGCCGGCGGGAGGGCCCGGCCCTCACGCAGGGGAATGGGGAAAGCGGGTTTCCCCATTCCCCCACCCGCGGGAGGGTTTGGGAGGGCTGTGCCCTCCCAGGAACAACCGTATGTTCACGGCGGCGTTGTGCGGCGGAGCCGCATGGATGGCTGTTGCGCGAGGGAGGATCTGGGAGCAATACCTTTAACGGTCGCCTGCCGGCGGGGAGGGGTGGAGGGCCTGCGGCCCTCCACGGACCAGTCCACAGGCTGTGGCCGCCGCGGGCGGGAAAAGGGGGATGCGGGGAGGCGCAGCCTCTCCGCGCCCCTCCACCACGTCCTGTCAACTAAGCGCATGTGGCGCTTCAGCCCTCCTCCCAGCCTCCCCCCGCCGGGGGGAGGAGCCCGCTTCCATCCTCCGGCAGGGGAAAGGGCGGTTCGGCACGAGACGGTACCATAGCGCATAGCCCTGCTGAAAGTCTTAGCCGCCAATGAAAAAAGCCCTGGTTCTCTCGGGCGGGGGCGCCCGCGGCGCCTACCACGTCGGCGTCATCGAGGCGCTGGTCGAAACAGGCTGGATGGAGGACGGCCGCGGCCCCGACATTGTCGCCGGCACCTCGATTGGCGCGATCAACGCCGCGGCCCTGGCCTCCGGGCTGCCCGTGGCCCGCCTGCGCGAGTTGTGGCTGCGGATGCACACCGAGGACGTGCATCGCCTCTCTCGCGACCTGCCGCCGGTGACCCGCCCGCTGCTGCGCTTTCTGCTGCGCAACGTGCTGACCTCGCAGGCTCGCGGCGGGGCCGGCCGCTATGCCCTTCCTCCAGTGGAACGCGCCCGGAGCGCCGAAAGCCTCCTGGAGCGCCTCGGGACGCTGTTTCGCGCCCGGCCCTTCCGCAGTCTGCTCGACACCATGCCCTGGCGCCACACCCTCGCCGCCTGGATGGACTTTCCGCGCATCAATGGCCCCGACGCGCCCGCCTTACTGATCACCGCCACCGAGTTGCAGAGCGGCGCCCTGGAGATCTTTTGCAACCGCCCGCTCCAGGGCCGGCCCGCCCAGACGATCGGCATCGATCACCTCCTGGCCTCGTGCAGCATTCCGATCATCTATCCCTGGACCGAGATCGGCCAGCGCAAGTACTGGGACGGGGCGGTGATCGCCAATACGCCCCTTGACCCGGTGATTGATCTGGCCGGCGAGGATGATCTCGACATCCTGGTGGTCATGATGACGCCCTGGAGTCCTTCCCCCGACAATGCCTCGGTTGCCGCGCCGCGCGATCTGGCGCAGGCCGCCACCCTGGCCCTCGACTGGACGCTCCTGGCTTCCTACCGCATGGCCTTTGAGGCCCTGGAGCAGCGCAACCGCCTCGCCGAGGCCATGGCGCGCCTGCGCGCCGCCGGCCTGGAACTCCCCCCCGGTCCCGTTCCACGACCTATTGCCCTGCCAACGGTGATCGCCCCGCCATCGCTGATGCCTCTGGAGTGGATCATTGACTATGAGAGCGTCAACCACCAGCGTCTCTTCGTCCAGGGCCGCGCCGACGCCCTGCGCGCGTTGAGCAGCCGGCGGGGCTGAACGGTCGCCGCGGCCCGCCCACCGGCGGGGGCATGGGGCAACCCGATTGCCCCGTCTTCCACCAACCGGCGCCTGGCCCACCGGCGGGGGCATGGGGCAACCCGGTTGCCCCGTCTTCCACCAACCGGCGCCCGCCTGGCCCGCCCACCGGCGGGGGCATGGGGCAACCCGGTCGCCCCGTCTTCCACCAACCGGCGCCCGCCTGGCCCGCCCACCGGCGGGGGCATGGGGCAACCCGGTTGCCCCGTCTTCCACCAACCGGCGCCTGGCCCACCGGCGGGGGCATGGGGCAACCCGGTTGCCCCATCCCTCTGCAACGGGGAACTTTTGCGCCCGCATCGGCGTTGTACTCTTGACGACAGATGATCCGCGGGCGTTGCCCGCCTCGCGCAGGAGTACACCTATGGATACCCGCAATTCCACCCTCATCGGCGTGCTGGCCGGCGCGTTGCTCGTGGCCGTGCTGGCCATCGGCGCCCTGGCCGGCCTCGCCTTCGCGCGCCCGGCTCCGGCCCAGGCCCAGAGCATCGGCGTCCCCGGGATGCGGCAGGTCACCGTCACCGGCCAGGGTGAGGTGCGTGTCACCCCCGATCTGGCCGTGGTGCACCTGGGCGTCGAAACCACCGCCCCGACCACCCAGGAGGCCCTGGCGCAAAACACCGCGCAGGCGCAGGCCATCATTGACCAACTCAAGGCCCTCGGCGTGGCCGAGAAAGACATTCAGACCAGCGGCTTTAACATCTACCCCACATACACGAACGAAGGACGCGCCATCACCGGCTACACGGTGAGCAACATGGTACAGGTGACCATCCGCGACCTGGCGCAGGCCGGCGCCCTGCTCGACCAGGTAGTGCAGGTCGGCGCCAACCGCGTCTATGGTATCAGCTTCGGCCTGAGCGATCCCAGGGCCGCCCAGGCGCAGGCCCGCGACGCGGCGATGGCCGACGCGCGCGCGCGCGCCGAGCAGTACGCCCGGGCCGGCGGCGCCGCGCTCGGCAACGTGCTGATCATTACCGAGAACCTCGGCGCCGTCACGCCCCTGCCGACGGTGATGCGCGGCGAGGCGGCGCAGGCCGGCGCGCCGGTGCCGGTGCAGCC
>DAOTYR010000441.1:0-7574 GCA_034434655.1 Chloroflexaceae bacterium | reverse complement strand
GGGGGCGCCGAAAACACCACTCGCGACGGGGTTTCGATGGGCGCGAGGCCCGCCATATCGAGCCAGCGCCCGCGCGCGCGGCGCAGGCGGTCGAGGTGATCGTACATCATAGCAGCAACCCTCCAGGTTGGCGGCGCACCTGGCGCCGGCTTATGCCTATCAGGCCCATGCCCCTCAGAGCAGTGCCTGGGGAAACCGGGTTTCCCCGTCCCCCTGCGCGAGGGCGCAGCCCTCCCAAACCCTCCCGCGGGTGGGGCAATGGGCAAACCCGGTTTCCCCATTTCCCTGCGGGGCGGGGGCGTGGGGAAACCCGGTTTCCCCACACCCCTCGCCGAGGGCGTATGTTCACCTCAGGGGTGCGCCCCGGGAACCTCCGGGCGGGAGACGCCGGGGCCGGCGGCGTAGGGGCGGGGTTTCCCCGCCCCTACGCCGGCCCGCCTCCAGGCAGGGGTTGCGCCCCCCCAGACCCTCCCACCGGGTGGGGGATGGGGAAACCCGGTTTCCCCATTTCCCTGCCGGGCGGGGGCGTGGGAAAATCCGGTTTCCCCATTCCCCTGCGGGAGGGCCAGGCCCTCACGCGGGCAGGGGTATGGGGGAACCTGGTTCCCCCATGTTCACGTTAGTATAGCCCGCCAGGTGGGAACCAACAACTCGTCATGTCAGATTGAGCCGCGTCCGTGAGGGAGGGGATGGAGAAACCTGGTTTCCCCATCCCCCTCCATGGTGTGCGTGTTCGGGGCGCTTCTGGTACAATCCTGCCGACGAAGCGGAAGGGGTGGGGGAATGGGGAAACCAGGTTTTCCCATCCTCCGCCGCACCTCCACACCTGCTACGAGGAGACCCATGACCAGTTCCGCTCCGGGTGAGGCGCTGCCGCGGGAGCGCGGGGCCGGCTCGGCGTTGAGCATACCGCGCATCGGCGATCTGCGGCCCTATCTGTGGCTGGCGCTGCTGACGGCGCTGGCGCTGACGGTGGCCTACGCTGCCCGCCCGGTGGTGCGCATTGACCTTGGCGGCGATCACGACGCGGTGTTTCTGCGCGGCTTCCACGGGCGCGAGATTGACGCCATCGGCGGCGCCGAGACGGCGGCCTGGCCGCCCGAGGCGCGCGTGTTGAGCGTGCCGGGCCGCCGTGAGGGGGTCTGGATCGCCACGCTGTGGGCCGCGCCGGGCCAGCCGCCCGGCATGCTGCGCCAGGCCGCGGTGGCGGTGAATGGCGAGCGCGTGGACATGCCCCGCCGCGGCCCGGATTTCATCATTGCCAAGGTGCCGGCGGAACTGGGCGCCGCCGAGACGCTGAGCTTCAGCCTGGTCGGGCCGCTGGTGGGTGACCCCGACCCGCCGCCCGGCCTCGTCGGCGAGGTGGAACTGGCCCCCGCGCGGACGTACCGCTGGTCCAGCGGGGAGGCCAGCATCAGGCTGCCCAACCTGGGCCGGGGGGCCTGGACGCTGGATCTGGCGGTGGTGACGGCGCACCCCAACGGGCAGCCGGTGAACGCGGAACTGTTCGTGAACGACACGCTCCTGGCGCGCTTGCCCGATAGCCCCGCGCCGCGCCGGGTGCGTGTGCTGGCGCCGGGGCGCCTGGTCCGCGACGGCACTCTAGAGGTGACGCTGCGCTCCAACACCTATGCCGACCCGCGCCCGCTGGGGGTGCTGGTGTCGCAGGTTATGGTGGCCCCGGCGGGGAACGCCGGGCTTGCCACGGCCGTGCCGCCCCTTGGTGGTCTGGGGATGGCCCTGGTGACGGTGCTGGGGGCCTTTGCCGCCCTGCACCTGATTGTCGGCGGGAGGCCCACAGGTCGGCGGCGCATGCCGCCGTACGTCTGGGCGGCCCTGGGGGTGGGTCTGGCCGCGCTGTTGGGGGCCTGGGCGCTGATGACCCATCGCTTCCCGAGCAGCTTTATGCTGCCGCGGCTGGCATGGCTGGCGCTGTGGAGCGTGGCCCTGGCGCTGGCCCTGCGCCCGCTGACGGCCTGGCTCTTCCACGCGGCGGGCTTCCCGCTCGACGCGCCCGCCGGCGATGACGCCATCCGCGGGCGGCGTTTCCTCAGCCTGCTGCTGCTGTTCGTGATGGTCAGCTACTGGCTCAAGGCCATCGGCGCGCTGCACCCCTTCTTCGTGGCCATTGATGTCAACTGGCACATGACCCGCGCCCAGTGGATCCTCGAGGGGCGCCTGCCGCTGCTCTACGGCACCAGCAGCCCGCTCAACGAGACGACCATGCCCACCGCCGAGTGGGGTGAGAATCGCCCGGTTATCCCCTACTCGCCCTGGTTCCATATGTTCGCCACCGTCTTCGCCTTCACCCCGATGTCAATGGACATGGCGGCGAACATGTTCAGCATCCTGGTTGACAGTACGCGCATCATTCTGATCGCTCTGATCGCCCTGAAAGCCGGGCTGACCCACCGCGGCGCGTTGATCGCCGGAGCGACGTATGCGGTGTTGCCCGTAGCCTTCCTGCTGCACTCCTGGGGCAACGTCCCCACCACCTTCGGCCTGTGGCTGACCCTGGTGTGCAAGACGGTCATCTTTGTCTGGTGGGAGCGGCTGGGCGAGCGGCGAGTGATGGTGACGCTCTCGGCGCTGCTGCTGCTCACCTTTCTGATGTACACGGTCACCGGGGTGTTCATGGGCGTGTTCCTGGCGATCCTGACGCTGCTGGTGTGGGTGAACGGGCTGCGGGGCCCGGCCTGGGCCGCGCCGCGCGCCCAGCTCAGGCCCCTGTGGATCGCCACGGGGGTGGCGCTGGCCCTGGCGGTGGTGATTTACTACGGGCAGTACATCCCGCTGATCGTCGCCCAGACCGTGCCGTACATGAAGACGGTCTTTACCCAGGGGCCGGAGAGCGTGGGGGTGGTGCGCCCGCCCTTCGGGCAGTACATGTGGAGCTACGTGCCCCATCTCGATTACCGCATCTGGCCGGGCGATTACCTCTACTACGGCATCGCCATCCCCATGCTGTTCACCGTTCCGGGGTTCTTCGCCCTGCGCCGCCAACCGCTGCCCTGGCTGGTGTTCGCCGCCTGGCTGAGCGTGGCGACCCTGTTCATGTTTGCGGGCTACCGCATCTCGATGGTGGATAAGCAATTGTTCTACACGCTCCCGGTGATGTGCGTCTGCTGGGCGATCTACGCCGACCGGATCTGGGAACGCTGGAGCTGGGGGCGCTGGGCGGTGATCGCCGTGCTGCTCTACACCCTCTACGCCGCGCTGGACCAGTGGGTGCTGCGGATTGCCACGTCGCCGGTGGTGGGGTGATTGTGGATTGGGTGGGGGCATGGAGCGGGGCCCGATTGCGTTATCGGCGGAGGAACCCGGCCACCTGGGAGAGGCATGAGGAAGCCGGGTTGCCCCAACTTCACATGCAAGCGTGTTGAGATAGGTTCGGATGCTACGCGACCACACTCTTCCCGGCGCCTCGCGCGCCGCGCTCCTGGCGGGGTGGTTCGGCCCCGGGCGGGCGCTGGCGGCGCTGCTGCTGGCGTTCAGCGCGGCGATCATCGGCGCGGGGGCCTACAAGTACGCCTACTGGGGCCACGGCTTCGATATGGTGGACTTTCACATGCCGATCTGGGGCACGCTCCACGGGCGTTTTCTGCTGGTCTCGCGCTACAATTTCACTGATACATTCATGGGATTGGACGTGGCGCTGGGCTTTCTGCCGGCCATCCCCTTCTACGCCCTGGTCCCCTCGGCGTACACTCTGGTGGTGGCGCAGACGTTGCTGCTGGCCTCGGCGGCCATCCCGGTTTACCTGATCGCCCGTGACCGGCTGGGCCATCCCTGGGCCGGGGTGGCCGGCGCGGCGCTCTACCTGCTCTACCCGACGACGCAGTTTATGGCCATGGCCGCGCCGTTCCAGCCACGCGTTCCCGGGCTGGTGGCCTTCATCTGGGCCTTCTGGTTCCTGGAGCGGCGGCGGCTCTGGCTCTACCTGCTGCTGCTAGGCCTGGCCATGCTCTCTCGCACCGACGCGGCGCTGGTGGCGGCGGCCTTCGGGATCTACGCCGCCTTGCGGCGCCGGCCCTGGGCCTACAGCCTCGTGCCGGTGATCGTGAGCCTGGTCTATTTCTATGCGGCGATCACCTACATCACGCCGCGCTTCTACAGCCCGGAGTTCCAGCCGGTACGGGTGGAGGTTCCCTTTGATCTGAACCGCGATTACAACGAGATGTGGCCGTGCGGGGTCAGCCCGCAGGCCTGTTACTACCTGCACCTGGGTGGCAGTCTGCCGGCGATCGCGAAGAACATCCTGACCCACCCGGTCGAGGTGCTTCTGTTCATGCTCCAGCCGCCGAAGCTGGCCTACCTGGCGCTGATGCTGGCCGGGTTGCTCTTCCTGCCGCTGTTCGCGCCGCGCGAACTGCTGCTGGCCGCGCCGATCCTGGCGATCAACCTGCTCTCCAACCGCGTCTACCAGTACGTGATCACTGAGCAGTACCAGATCCTGGCCATTCCGGGCATGGTGATCGCGGCGATCTACGGGGCGGCGTGGCTGTGGGAGCGTGTTCGTGGGCGCCTGGGCAACGCGCCCAGGGTGGGCGCGGGCGCCCTGGTGGCCGTGGTCGCGCTGGTGGCGCTGGTGAACTTGCCGCTGAAGAACCCGGTCGTTTCGGCCCTGCGCAACCCGGAGCGCCCGGAGCGGGTGGCGCTGATGGAGCGCATGAAGGCGCAGATCCCGCCCGACGCGGTGGTGGCGGCGACGTCGTTCCTGGCCCCGCACCTGCTGCCGCGTGAAGCGATCTATTTCATCCCCGGCGGCAAGATGCACCACCAGGTGGACGAGGCCGAGTACGCCTTCATCGACCTGCGCGCCAGCGGCCTGCGCGCCGAGGCCGCGCGCGGCAACGACATCGTAGCGCGCCTGCGCGCCGACCCGGCATGGACGATCGTTGATGAAGAGGATGGGCTGGTCCTGTTTCGCAGGATCGGGCCATAGCGGTAAGGCAGGGGGGTGGGGAAACCTGGTTTCCCCACCCCCTTTCCGCCAGACGATAGACCCCATCGGCGCGGCGCACACGGCGGAACAAGAGCAGTCACATCATGCCCCGACCCCCGGTCCAGCCTCCACCATCCACCATGCGCCATCGCCCATTCACGCTCCTCCTGGCCTACCTGCTCCTGGCCCTCTGGCTCACCTGGCCGACGGCGGCCGCGCCGGGCAGCCAGTACTTCACCGGCGGCGAGCGAATCTTCTTCTTTCCCGACACGCCCGACGCGCCGCAGAATATCTGGAACTTCTGGTGGGCCGCCCGCGCCCTGGGCGCGGGCCGCAGCCTGTGGTTCGCCGATCTGCTGTACTACCCCGAGGGGGTGCAGATGGCCCTGCAGACCCTCAACCCCCTCGCGGTGACGCTGGCGCTGCCGGTGACACTGGCCCTTGGCCCTACGGCAGCCTACAATCTGACCGCGATCGTTGCCGTGGCCCTGACCGGCTACGCCGGCTTCTGGCTGGCGCGCGCGTTCGCGCCCGGGGTGGCCGGGCCGTTCGTGGCCGGGGCGCTGCTCACCGCCGCGCCCTTCCATATCGCCAAGCTCGACTCGGGCCAGTTGAACTTCGTCACTATGCAGTGGCTGGTCCTGTTCATGCTGGCGTTCGTGCATATGTGCCGCGCCGAGAGCCGCTGGGGGCCGCCGCTGGCGGCGCTGGCCTATGGGGCGGTGCTCTACACCGACTGGTACTGGGCGCTGGTGGGGGCCGCCTTCGCCGCTGCGTGGGCCGGGCTGAGCCTGATCGGCGCGGCGCGCCCACGGGCGCTGCTGGCGCGCTGTCTGATCTTCGGCGCGCTGAGCCTCGCGCTGGCGCTGCCATTGCTCGCGGCGGCTCGCGTGGCGGGCGAGAGCCTGCCGCCCGAGCCGAATGAGATGTGGCGGGCCTACACCCTGGGCTACTCTGCCGATGCGCTGGGGTTGTTCTTTCCCGCCGCGCGCCATCCCCTCTGGGCCGCGCCGGCCGAACGCTTCCTGGTCAGCGTCGCGCCCCTCTCGATTACCGAGGGGTCCTACACTGCCGCCGGCTGGACCCTGCTGGCCCTGGCGATTCCCGGCGCGGTCTGGTATGGCCGCAGGCACTGGCGCTTGCTGGTGGTGGCGTTGCTGGCCTGGCTGCTGGCGGTTGGCCCGACCCTGCACGTGCTGGGCCACGACACCGGCCTGCCCATGCCCTACCGGCTGTTCCAGGCCCTGCCGCTGCTCGGCACGGCCCGGCGGCCCAATCTCTTCGGCGTGATCACTATCGCGGTTGCGATGGTGTTCGCCGCGCTGGCCCTGGCGCGCCTGCGCGAGCGCCTGGCGCCACGAGGCTTCGCGCTGGTCCTGGTGGCGGTCGCCGCGCTGGGGGCGCTGGAACTCTGGCCCCCGGCGCGCGTGCCCAACGTCCTGCCGCGCCCCGAGGTGTTCGCCCGCATCGCCGCCGAGCCGGGCGTCGTCGTGGACCTGCCGTTTGAGCGGGGCACCGACAGCCGCACCCTGATCCACCAGATGGTCCACGGGCAGCCGATTCTGCGGGGCTACGTGGCGCGCCCGCCGGTGTCTCCGACCCTGGCCCACAGCCCGTTGCCGGCCCAGTTTGGCCAGATGCGCCTCTGGCCGGACGATGACATCGTTGCCCTCGACCCGGAGGCCCTGGCCGTGATGCAGTGCTACTACCGGCTGCGCTACCTGGTGCTCGAGCCGGCGGAATTGACGGCGGAGCAGGAGGCGGCGGCGCTCGACGTGGCGGCGCGGTTGAACGGCGCGCCGCTCATACCCTGGTACACCGACGCGCGCTTCCGCGCCTACCGCCTGCCCCTGCACGCCGACCGCTGCGCGCCGTTTGTCTTTCTCGGCGCTGGCTGGAATAACCGCGAGGGCCAGGGCGAGACGGTCTGGCGCTGGAGCACCGGGCGCAGCGAGTTGTACCTGGTCAACCCCGAAGCCCAACCGCGGGTGGTGACGCTGGACCTGTTGGCCGAGGGCCGCGAAGAGGGCCAGCCCCTGACGATCCGGCATGCCGGTCGTGTGGTGGCCGGGCTGCGCCTCGCCCGACCCCTGCGGCGCTACCGCATCGCGCTGCTGGCCCCGCCGGGCCAGAGCCGCTGGGAGTTGCTGACCCCGACGGCGCGCGACCCGGCCAGTAACCGCGAGGTGGGTTTCGCCACGCGAGCGGTGGAGGTGGGGGATTTTTGATTTTGGATTTTGGATTTTGGATTTTGGATTTTAGACAAGGTTCGTAGGAGATTGACCGTTCGCTGCGTTCCGCCCCCCTCCCAGCCTCCCCCCACCGGGGGGAGGAGCCGGACTCCCTCCCCCCAGCGGGGGGAGGGCTGGGGAGGGGGGCAGTCACCTTGCCCGCGGAGACGTGACGAGGGCGGGCCGCCCGCGCTCTCGAGCCGTTTTCATCGGGCGTTGTGCGCCCCGCAAATGTGGCCTAACGTGAACATGGGGGAACCAGGTTCGCCCATACCCCCGCCCGCGGGGGGTGTGGGAGGGCTACGCCCTCGCGCAGGGGGATGGGGAGACCTGGTTTCCCCATGCCCCCGCCCGCGAGAGGGTGTGGGAGGGCTACGCCCTCGCGCAGGGGGATGGGG
>DAOTYR010000440.1:0-2626 GCA_034434655.1 Chloroflexaceae bacterium | reverse complement strand
TCCGGCTCAACCGCCGCCGGCTGGCCCGCCAGGACCGGCAGCACCTCCTCGTCGGCGATCGGCGCCTCGGTCGGCGCCACTTTGACCCCGACCTCCAGCGAACTCTCGGCCTGGCCCTTGTAGACCCCCTTCGTCGGCGGCACATCGGCATAGTCGCGCCCCACCGCCGTGCGGATGTGTCGCTCCCCGGCGATCAGGTTATTCGTCGGATCGAAGCCTACCCACCCCAGTTCCGGCAGCAGCGCCTCGACCCAGGCATGGGTCGCGTCCTCCGCGGAACGATCGCGATCCTCCACCCGGTGAAACAGATAGCCGCTCACATAGCGGCAGGGAATGCCAAGGGGGCGCAGCAGGGCAAGCATAATGTGCGCATAATCCTGGCACACCCCCCGCCGGGCAGCCAGGGCCACATCAATCGGCGAGTCGACCTCGGTGTGCTCGGGATCGTAGGCGAACAGATCGTACAGCCGCGCGTTCATCTCGCGCAGCAGGGAGAGCGGATCGTCACGGCGACACACCTCCAGCTCGCGAGCCAGAGCTTCCAGCAGCGCCGTTGGATGGGCGAAAAAACTGGGGGCCAGAAAATCCCAGTGATCCTCGCGCCCGGTCAGCGCGTCGAGCTCGGCCCAGGCGTCGGGATCGAGCCGGTCGGGAAGCGGTGGCGGCGGCTCCAGCATGACCACCGCCTCGGCGGTAATGGTCATGGTGCGGTGCGGCGCGGGAATACCGAAGTGGTGCACAATATTGCCGTAGCAGTCGGTGTAACTATGCACGCGGGCGAGAGGGCTTGTGACCAGGCGAAAACGCAGGCAGTGCTGCAACCCTTCTGAGCGTGGTTGCATACGCACCTCGGTGATGCTCTCGCTCACCGGGGCGCTGTAACGAAAACGGGTCTTATGCAGAATGGAATAGTACATAGAGCTAGTATAACTCCAGGATACCTGTTCGGGCATCACTGCCCCCTTGACCGGGTCCAGATCCATCCAGAACTTCCCGCGAGCCGGGGCCTGGGTGCGCGGGCCTCCGGCCCGCATCCGCGCGGGGGCGGCGCCCGCCGGCTATGGGAACATTTATTTGCCGTTCTCCGGCCCGCATCCGCGCGGGGGCGGCGCCCGCCCACACCCACTTGCTGGACGAGGGTAGGGGGAAACCCGGTTTCCCCCTACCCCTGCGTGAGGGCCAGGCCCTCCCGCGGGCAGGGGCGTGGGGAAACCGGCTTTCCCCATACCCCTGCTCCAGCAGCCTATGTTCACGTTAGACGCAGAAGTGCTGGATCAGGTGTCAAGGGCCTTCTCTACCGGGTAGGTCACGTAGGTCTGGTAGATTGCGCCGTGGATGGCCATGCACTGGCGTTGGACGCCATCGAGGTAGGTATGCATATTATCGGCCAGGATCTCTTCCACCTGGCCATAATCGAGCGAGGCGCGCAGCCGTCCGGCCAGGCGCTCAGCCCGTCCGCCGCTGCGGGCGCCCGTGCTCTGCGCGATCGCCTGCAAGCCGCGCTGGATGCGATCAGCGGAGAAACGCACCGAGTGCGGAAACTCGCCGTTGAGCAGCAAGAACTCCGCCACCGTTTCAGGCTGCACATCCGCCGTGTACACTTTGCAGTAAGCCTCGAACGCCGTGGCGCACTTGAGCAACCCGACCCAGTCGTTGTACTCCAGCATCACGTCCGGATCTGCTTGCGCCTCCAGGTAGGGGCGAAAATGCACATCGAGGAGCAGGGCGATAGCGCTGGCCCGTTCCAGGTAGCGCCCCACCTGGATAAAGTACCAGCCCTCGCCGTGGGTCATCGTAGTGTCGGTGATCCCCTGGAAGAGATGCGCGCCTTCTTTGATCGCCTGATAGAACTCGATCGGCTCTCCCTGCCAGATCCGCTCCGGGCTTGCCGATCGCACAAACAGGTACAGCCGGTTGAGTTGCTCCCACATCTCCGAACTGATCTGCTGGCGCACCTGCCGGGCATTCTCGCGGGCCAGAGCAATGCAATTGACAATCGCATTCGGATTGGCGGGATCGAAGGTCAATGCGCGGGTAATAGCATAGGCATCGGCGGCGCCCTCAGGAGGCATGGTCGTGTGCAGGGCCGTCAACAGGCGTTTCCAGCGCATCTCAACGGACTCCGGGGTTTGATCCAGCGTCAGATTCAACCCGACGCCGACCAGCCGTGCCGTGTGTTCGGCCCGTTCCAGGTAGCGGCTCATCCAGTAAAGCCCATCGGCTACGCGTGAAAGCATATCGTGCGAAACGAACTGGTCTCTTCAACGACGTTGTGCGGCAACTACCTGCCCTCTTCCCCAACGTGGGGCGCCCGACTTCTCCCCCCGCCGTCCATGCCGCTCCGCCGCACCCCGACGGGATGAAAAAGGTTCTTCCTGGGAGGGCTGCGCCCTCCCAGACCCTCCCACCAGGTGAGAGTATGGGGAAACCCGGTTTCCCCGTGCCCCTGCTTCAGCAGCCTATGTTCACGTTCGCCGTCCATGCCGCTCCGCCGCACCCCGACGGGATGCACATACTTTCTTGGGAGGGCAAAGCCCTCCCAAACCCTCCCACCGGGTGGGGGGATGGGAAAACCCGGTGTCCCCATCCCCCTGCGTGAGGGCGTAGCCCTCCCAAACCCTCCCGC
>DAOTYR010000439.1:0-3184 GCA_034434655.1 Chloroflexaceae bacterium | reverse complement strand
AGAAACAACCGTGTCTCCTGGAGCAGGGAGGCTGGGGAAACCCGGTTTCCCCGGCCCTCCCCGGTACCGTAGGTGTGAACCGTGGCTTACGTGATACAACGCCGGCGCCGGCGCTGCATGCGCTGGCGTCCGGCGTTGTATGTCCGCACGGCGGCAGAACGATGGTCGGGGCGGAGGGATTTGAACCCACGACCCCCGCGTCCCAAACGCGGTGCTCTACCAGGCTGAGCCACGCCCCGTCACGCCATTAGCGTAGCAGCATACGCGCCGGATGTCAAACTGCGGTACAATACGGGCCATCGCATGCATTCGCGCTGGCGAGCGCCGCCGCATCCCGTCCCGCGACCCGTGCCGCAGGCGGCGCGGAGCGCGTCAGCGCCAGGAGTTCGCAACGATGCGCACCACTGCAGTCCTGACCGATCCCTCTTTCGACGCCCACACCTGGCACGGGCACGTCGAACAGGCCGCGCGGCTCCAGGCCATCCGCGCTGCGCTGGACAGCAGCGGCCTGCGCCAGCTCGCGCACCACCTCACGCCGCGCCCGGCGCCCGAAGCGGCGCTTCTGGCCGTCCACAGCGCCGATCTGCTCCGCAAGATCCGCCAGTTCGCCAGCTACGGCGGCGGCCAGTTCGATGTCGATACGTATGTGACCGCCGACTCGTGGGAGGCCGCGGTGCTCGCCGCCGGCGGCGCGATCGACGCGGTCGAGGCGGTCATCCAGCGCCGGGCCCACAACGCCTTCGCGCTGGTGCGGCCGCCGGGACACCACGCGACCCCCGGGCGGGCCATGGGCTTCTGCCTGATCAACAACGTCGCCGTGGCCGCGCGCTACGCCCTCGATCACCTCGGTCTGCAACGGGTCGCGATTGTGGACTACGATGTGCACCACGGCAATGGGACGCAGGACATCTTCTACGAAGAACCGCGGGTGTTGTTCTGCTCGACCCACGCCGCGCCGTTCTACCCTGGCACGGGCAGCGTGGGCGAAATGGGCAGCGCCGCGAAGGCCCCCGGCGCGACGCTGAATGTGCCCCTGCCCTTCGGCACTGGTGACCAGGGCTACGCGCTGGTCTTCGAGCAGGTGATCGCGTCCGCGCTGCGGCGCTTCCAACCGCAGCTTGTCCTGGTCTCCGCCGGCTACGACGCCCACTGGAGCGACCCGCTCGGCCCGATGGTGCTCTCGGTGCACGGCTATGCCCAGTTGACCCAGACGCTCATCAACCTGGCCGACGAACTCTGCGGCGGGCAGATCGTGCTGGTGCTCGAGGGGGGCTACAACCTCGAGGCTCTGAGCGCCTGCGTGGTGGCCTCGCTGCGCCTGCTCCTGGGTCACAACGCCGGGCCGGACCCGATTGGCGAAGTGACCGTCATCGAGCCGCTGTCCGAGGTCAATCGGGTGATTGCCACTCTGCGGGAGCGGCATCCCTTGTTGAGATAAGTGAGCGGGGAAACCGGGTTCCCCATACCCCGGCCCGCGGGAGGGCCTGGGAGAGCGCAGCCCTCCCAGGAACAACCTTATGTTCGCAGCGTTCTGCCCCCCTCCCAGCCTCCCCCCGCTGGGAGGAGGAGCGGGGTTCCCTCCCCCAGCGGGGGAGGGCTGGGGAGGGGATCAGTCACCTTCGTTGCAAGGTAGTGCCGCTTGAGCAGGGGTATGGGGAAACCAGGTTTCCCCATACCCTCACCCACCGGGAGGGTTTGGGAGGGCGCAGCCCTCCCAGGAACAAGGGGTATGGAAGGAGTCGCATGAGCATCGCAGTGATCAACTATGGCGCGGGGAACCTGCCGAACGTGGTGCGCGCCTTGCGCCACGTGGGCGCCGATCTGACGGTCACCGATGATCCCGCGGTGGTGCTCTCCGCCGAAGCGGTGGTGCTGCCAGGAGTCGGAGCGACCGCCGATACCATGCGCAGTCTCGAAGCAATGGGCATGGCCGCCGTGCTGCCACAGGTCGTGGCCGGGGGCCGGCCGTTCCTGGGGATCTGCGTCGGGATGCAGGTGCTGCTGCGCGCCAGTGAGGAGTTCGGGTTGCACCCCTGTCTGGGCATCATCGGCGGAACGGTGCGCCGGCTCCCGGATGCGGCCGGCAAGATCCCGCAGATCGGCTGGAACCAGGTGCAGTATGCTCCTGCGTTCGCCACCCATCCGCTGTTCACCGGCATCCCCGCCGGGAGCAACTTTTACTTCGTGCACTCCTACTATTGCGACGTTGACGACCCGGCCGTGGTAGCCGGTCGCACGGAGTATGGCCTGGCCTTCCCCAGCGTGATCATTCGCGATCACCTGGCCGCGGTGCAGTTTCACCCCGAAAAATCAGGCCGCTGCGGGCTGCAATTGCTGCGGAACTTCGTCACTCTGGCCGGGTCGCCATCACGGACATCTGCTTCCGCCGGAGTGGTAAGCGGCGAGGGACGGTAATCAATGGAAATCATCCCCGCTATTGACCTGAAAGACGGCCAGTGCGTCAGGCTCTACCAGGGCGACTTCGCTCAGGCAACCGTCTACAGCGAGGACCCGGTGGCCGTGGCACGCCGCTGGGAAGCTCTGGGGGCGCCTCGCCTGCATGTGGTCGATCTGGACGGGGCGCGCAATGGTCGCCCGACCAATACGGACGCGGTCATCGCCATCGTGCAGGCCGTTGGCATCCCCGTGCAACTGGGCGGAGGGTTGCGCCGGGAAGAAGATATCAGCGCCGTGCTGGCCCTGGGTGTGGACCGAGTGATCCTGGGCACCGCTGCCGTGGAGCAGAGCGACCTGGTGGCCCGGCTCGTCGCGCGCTTCGCCGAGCGCATCATCGTCGGCGTGGACGCCCGCGATGGCCAGGTGGCAACCGCGGGCTGGACCAGCCTGGCCCCGGTGCATGCGACCGACCTGGTGGCGCGTATGGGTGGCCTCGGTGTGCGCCGGGTGATCTACACCGACATCAGTCGCGACGGTACGCTGACCGAACCGAACTTCGCGGCGCTGGCGGAACTGCAACGCCTCAACGGACCGGCGATTATCGCCAGTGGCGGCATTACCCGGATCGAGCACCTGCAGCGTCTGGCGCGCCTCAAGGTCGAGGGGGCGATTGTCGGCAAGGCGCTCTACAGCGGGGCGCTCGATCTGGCTGCCGCCCTTGCCGCCCTGCGCCCTTGAGGCATGGGTTCGCCGCGCGGCCTGACGTGAACATAGGCTCTCGAAGAGG
>DAOTYR010000438.1:0-2332 GCA_034434655.1 Chloroflexaceae bacterium | reverse complement strand
CATCGTTCGCAGGGTTTAGCCCCCCTCCCAGCCTCCCCCCGCTGGGGGGAGGCGCCGGGTTTCCGCCCCCAGCGGGGGGAGGGTCAGGGCGGGGGCCGTCACCGTGTCGGCGGAGCCGTGGCGCGGGCGGGACGCCCGCGCTCCCAGGTCATGTTCAGTGAGCGTTGTGCGCCATGCGCATGATCGTCTCACGTGACCATGGGGGAACCGGGTTCCCCCATACCCCCGCCCCCGGGAAGGTGAGGGCGCAGCCCTTGCGCAGGGGGATGGGGAAACCCGGTTTCCCCATCCCCCCACCCGGTGGGAGGGTTTAGGGCTTCTAATACCCGCGCAGCGCCTCCAGGGCGGCGCGCAGCGCCTCCACCGCCCCCGCCCGCGGCGCCCGCGCCGGTTCGCCGCGCCGGGGCTTCAGTTCGACCTCGCCCGTGGCGAGGAGCTTCTCGCCCACCACCAGGCGCAGCGGCAGGCCGATCAGGTCGGCGTCGTTGAACTTGACCCCGGCGCTCTCGTCGCGGTCGTCGAGCAACGGGCGCAGCCCGGCCGCGGCCAGTTCATCGTACAGCCGCGCCGCCTCGATCCGCGGGGCCTCCCCTTTGCCCAGGGCGATGATATGCACATCGGCGGGGGCCACGGCGGCCGGCCAGATGATGCCGCGCTCGTCGTGGCGCTGCTCGATCACCGTCTGTAGCAGCCGCTCGACGCCCAGCGCATACGCGCCCATCATCAGCGGGCGCGTCACGCCCCGCTCGTCGAGAAAGACTGCCCCGAGGGCCTCGGCGTACCCCGCGTCCGCCTTGCGGAGCCGGCCAAGCTCCACCCCCTGCTCTAGCCGCAGGGGCGCGCCGCAGCGCGGGCACACGTCGCCCGCCCGCACCGCGGCGATGTCGGCCACCAGGGTGGCCTGCCAGTCGCGCCCGTACACCACGTTGCGCAGATGGTAGCCGGCGCGATTGGCCCCGGCCACCAGCGGCCCGGCCTCGACCACCGAACGGTCGGCGACGACGCAGACCCCCTGCAGACCCACCGGCGAGGCGTAGCCGGGGGTCGCTCCGGCGGCGGCGATGCGCTCGGGCGTGGCGGGGCGCAGTTCGCTCACCCCGGCGGCGGCGCGCAGGCGGGCCTCGTTCACCTCCAGATCGCCACGAATGACCACGAAGAGCAGACCTCGCTCGGGCGTGTCGAAGAAGACCGCCTTGGCCGTTGCCGCCTCGCTGATGCCCAGGCAGGCCGCCAGGGCGGCGATGGTCGTCGCGCCGGGCGTAGCGACCTCCTCCAGCGGCGGCGCCTCCCCGGATGGCGGCGGTGCGGGCCGCGCAGCCACGGCGACCTCGCTGGCCGCCCCGTAGCCGCAGGTCCGGCACAGGGCGAGCGTCTCCTCCCCGGACGGCGAGAGGGCCATATAGGCGCGGGCCGCGCCCGCGCCCGGCGCGCCGCTGGCGGCCTCGACGGCCACGCAGCGCACCCCGCAGCGGGCGAAGACGCGCTCAAAGGCTGCCCCGACCCGCGCGAAGGCGGCGTCGAGGCCGGCGAGGTCGGCATCGAAGGAGCAGATCGTCAGCAGGGTGAACTCGCGCAGGCCCAGCAGGCCGCCCCGGACGCGCGCCTCGTCGCGGTAGGCCGGCTGGATGGCGTAGACCAGCGCTGGCACCTGGCGGTAGGAGCCGATCTCGCGCCGGGCCAGCTCGGCGAGCGCCTCCTCGTGGGCCGGGGCGAGTGCCAGGGACCGCCCGGCGCGATCGCGCAACCTGAGCATGCGCGGGCCATAGGCGGCAGCGTGTTCGGTCCGCTCCCAGAGCGCCGCCGGCTGCACCAGAGGCACGCGCGCCTCCTGGCCGCCGAGGCGCGCCAGTTCCTCGCGCATCAGCGCCTCGATGCGTTGCGCGGCGGCCAGGCCGAGGGGCAGCAGGGCGAAGCTGCCGGGGGCCAGCGCCCGCGCCAGCCCGGCGCGCAGGGCCAACTGGTGGCCGATCTGTTCGGCTTCCGCCGGAGGCTCGCGGAGGGTGCGACCGAGCAGGGTTGAAAGGCGCATGGTATCTCGACTCCTGTTGACACATGCCATTGCGGCCGTAAGTGTTCACATGTCTCCCGGGAGCGCGGGCAGCTTGCCCGCGGAGACGCGACGAGGGCGTCCCGCCCTCGCTCCCAGGCGCGTGCGTGACCCCGGGTGTGAACAGTTACAGCATAGGGAAACCCGCTTTCGCCATGCTTCGGGTATCACCCCTCGGTGATGGCAAACAGCAGCCCGGCCTCGCAGGCCACCTCCCCCTCGACCGTGGCGCGGCCCCAGGCCTTGCCCACCCCGCGCCGAAACTTCTCGACGTTCACTTCGAGC
>DAOTYR010000437.1:0-3100 GCA_034434655.1 Chloroflexaceae bacterium | reverse complement strand
GGGCGGGCGCAGCCCTCCCAGGAACAACCATAGCTAACGCTGCCTGTCGCCTCTACACGCCCAGACAGCGACGGAGTATATACTGATGCTTAACTGGCTGAAAAAGATCGTTGGCGATGGCAATGACAAGGCCCTGAGCCAGATCAAGCCCCTGGTTGAAGAGATAAACCGCCTCGAAGCGGAGTATCAGGCCCTGTCCGATGAGGAACTGCGGGGCAAGACGGCGGTCTTCCGCGAGCGCCTGGCCGCTGGCGAAACCCTCGATGATCTGCTTCCCGAAGCCTTCGCTGCCGTCCGCGAGGCCGCTCGCCGCACCATCGGCCTGCGCCACTACGATGTGCAACTCATCGGCGGTATCGTGCTGCACCAGGGGAAGATCGCCGAGATGAAGACCGGCGAGGGCAAGACCCTCGTGGCTACCCTGCCCCTCTACCTCAATGCCCTCGAAGGCAAGGGCGCCCATCTGGTCACGGTCAACGATTACCTGGCCAGGGTCGGCGCGGGCTGGATGGGGCCGATCTACCATTTCCTCGGCCTGACGGTCGGCTTCATCGCCCACGAACAGAGCGCCATCTACGACCCCGATTACGTTGACCCCCACGCCAATCCCGAGGACCAGCGGCTCGTCCATTGGCGACCCGTCCCGCGCCGCGAGGCTTATCTGGCCGATATCACCTACGGGACCAACAATGAGTTCGGCTTCGATTATCTGCGCGACAATATGGCCTACGATAAGGCTCAGATGGTCCAGCGGGAACTGCACTACGCCATCGTTGACGAGGTGGACAACATTCTCATCGACGAGGCCCGCACGCCGCTGATCATCTCCGGCCCGGCGCAGAAGTCGAGCGACCTCTACCGCCAGATGGCCCGCCTGGTGCGCAACCTGAAGCGCTCCAGCGTGACGCCCAAGCAGATGAAGGAAGAAGGGCTGCTGCCCGATGGGGACTTTTTTATTGATGAGCGCACCCGCTCGATTACGCTCACCGAGCAGGGCATCGAGCGTCTCGAGCGCCTGTTGAACATTCCGCAAGACGAGAGCCTCTACGACCCCCAGCACTACGAAAAGACCCACTACGTCGAGAATGCCCTCAAGGCCGAGTTTATCTTCCAGCGCGATCGGGACTACATGGTAACGTCCGCGGGCGAAGTTGTCATCGTTGACGAGTTCACCGGCCGGGCCATGCCCGGGCGCCGCTGGTCCGACGGGTTGCATCAGGCGGTCGAGGCGAAAGAGGGCGTGCCGATCAAGAATGAGAACGTCACCCTCGCAACGATCACCTTCCAGAACTACTTCCGCATGTATCGCAAGCTCGCCGGTATGACCGGCACGGCCTACACCGAGCGGGAGGAGTTCGGCAAGATCTACAACCTGGACGTGGTGGTGATTCCCACCCATAAGCCCTCGATCCGCGAGGATTACCCCGACCAGATCTATCGCAGCGAGAGCGCCAAGTTCAAGGCGGTGGTGCGCGAGGTGCAGGAGATGCACGAGCAGGGCCGCCCGGTGCTGATCGGCACCACCTCGGTGGAGACCTCTGAGCGGGTGAGCCGGCTGCTCCAGCAGGCGGGGATCAAGCATAGCGTGCTCAACGCCAAGTACCATGAGAAAGAGGCCGCCATCGTGGCCCAGGCCGGACGCAAGGGCGCAGTGACCGTGGCCACCAATATGGCCGGTCGCGGCACCGACATTCTGCTGGGCGGCAACCCTGATGGTCTGGTGGACGATATTCTTGCCGCGCAGGGCATCAAGTTCGAGCAAGCCACCCCCGAGCAGAAGCGCGCCGCCTGGGAGGAGGCGAAGCGTATCACCGAGGCCGAGGGCGCCGAGGTGCGCGCCCTGGGCGGGTTGCACATCGTGGGCACCGAGCGTCACGAGGCCCGGCGCATTGATAATCAGCTCCGCGGCCGCGCCGGCCGCCAGGGCGACCCCGGCTCATCGCGCTTCTTCCTCTCGCTCGAAGACGAACTGCTGCGGCGCTTCGGGCCCGTTGACCGTATTCGCGGCCTCATGGATCGCTTCCTGGACGAGGATCTGCCCCTGGAAGCGGGTATCCTCGACCGCACCATCGAGAGCGCCCAGACCCGCGTCGAGGGCTACAATTTCGACATCCGCAAGCACACCGTCGAGTTCGACGATGTGATGAACAAGCAGCGCCAGATCATCTACAAGGATCGGCGCGAGATCCTCGATGGCAAGGATGTTCACGAGCAGATCTTGCAGATGATCGGCGAAGAGATCGCTGCCCTGGTTGATGAATACCTGCCCGAAGATCATCCCGACTATTGGGATCTTGCGGAACTGCTGCGCCACTACCGCCAGATCAACCCGCTGCTGCCTGCCTCGGTCAGCAGCGCCACGCTGGAGGGCAAGAGCCGCGAGGAGATCGAGATCTGGCTGGTGGAGCAACTGGAGCAGGCCTACGCCGAGCGCGAGCGGGCCATCGGCCCCGAAATGATGCGCTTCGTTGAGCGGCGTATGATGCTGGCGGCCATCGACCGCCAGTGGATCGATTACCTGACGGCCATGGACGAACTGCGCCAGAGTATCATGCTCCAGGCCTTTGCCCAGCGTGATCCCCTGGTGGAGTTCCGCCGCCAGTCATTCCAGATGTTCGACCAGCTTAAGGAGAACATCACCCGCGACGTGGTCTATCAGATCATCAACCAGACCTTCGCTTACGAGCGCTACCTGCGGCAGATCGAGGCCGAACAGCAGGCGCGCCTGGCGATGGCCCGGCAGGCCGGCGGCAGCAGCGAGATGGCCAATCTCGCCGGCAAGTCCGCGCGGCGCAAGGGGCCGGCCCTCCCCGGCCGCAATGATCCCTGCCCCTGTGGCTCGGGCAAGAAGTTCAAGCAGTGCCACATGGGCCGCGAACAGGAGATCTTGCATCTGCTCGGCAACGCCTCAGCCGCGCCCCAGCTCAGGGCCGGAAACGCGCCAGCGCGCGCCGGGCAAGCCCTGCCCGACAATCCGGCGGTCGCCGCCGAGGCGGAGAAGATCCGCCAGGCGCTCGGCTCGCAATCCGCGCCGTCCGCCCCCCGTGGCCGCCAGGCCCCGGCCGCGCCCCGCGGCAAGCGCAAGTAGGGACGAAACATC
>DAOTYR010000436.1:0-13472 GCA_034434655.1 Chloroflexaceae bacterium | reverse complement strand
TGGGGAAACCGGGTTTCCCCACATCCATGCGCAAGGGCTGCGCCCTCCCAAACCCTCCCGTGAACACTTCCGTTCATACCATCAACCCGATCGCCAGCAACGCGCCGAAGACCAGGTGCAGGCGGGCGGACCCGCGCAGGGCCAGGTTCAGCACGCGCCCCCGCTCGGTCCACACCATGCGCAGCAGGGGCAGGGCCAGGGGCAGGCTGAGCCAGGGCAGGAGCACGAAGGGCGACGTCCCGCTCCACCGCCAGATGGCCGGCAGCAGCAGGTAGGCTCCGAGCACCAGCGCGGCGTACTCGACACGGGCGAAGCGCTCGCCGAAGATCACCGCCAGGGTGCGCTTGCCGGCCTTGCGATCGGTCGGCGCATCGCGCAGGTTGTTCACTACGATGATTGCCGTCACCAGCATCGCCACCGGCAGACTGACCAGGAAGACCGGCGGGCGAAAGGCGCCGGTGTGCAGATAATCGGTGCCAACAACGGCGATCACCCCGAAGAAGACGAAGGTGAACAGATCGCCCAGACCATGGTAGCCCAGGGGAAACGGCCCGCCGGTGTACAGAATACCCGAGGCGATGGACAGCGCGCCGATGAGCAGAATGGGCCAGCCACCGACGACGATCAGGTAGACGCCGCACAGGGCGGCCAGGCCGAAGCAGAGCAGCATGGCATTGCGCACCGTCGCCGGGGCGATGAGGCCGCTCTGGGTCACGCGGGTGGGGCCGAGGCGCTCGGGGGTGTCGGCGCCCTTGAGATGGTCGAAGTAATCATTGGCGAGATTGGTGCCGATCTGGATGAGCAACGCCGCCAGCAGGGCAGCCAGAAACACCAGGGGCCGGAAGAAGCCATCGGCAAAGGATGTGGCCGAACCCACCAGCACCGGCACCACGGCCGCCGGCAGCGTCGGCACGCGAATGGCCATCAACCAGCGTTTGAACGGCCCCGGGGGAGCCGGCGCAGTGACATTGGTCATCATGGCTCAGAGTATATCACCGGGCGAGGGTCGTGGAGACACTCCGGTTTCCCCGGTGGGGGCAACCTTTATGGTCTTTGCATCCCTCAGCCGCTCCAGGCCGCGCAGGCGGCCTTCGCATCCTATAGCCGAGGGCTGATGGTCTTTGCATCCCTCAGCCGCTCCAGGCCGCGCAGGCGGCCTTCGCATCCTATAGCCGAGGGCTTCAGCCCGACGGCCAGCCCGGCATACCGGATGAATTTTTCAAAGACCATCCAGGTTGCCCCACGAGTTGCCCCCCGGCAGGGGCACGGGGAAACCTGGTTTCCCCAATCTACGGAAAGCGCCGGAAGCGCCGGAAGTTGGGCCTGCGCTTTTCGAGATAGGCCCGGTGCCCCTCTTGAGCCTCCTGGGTGAGGTAGTAGAGCAGGGTGGCGTCGCCGGCGAGTTGCTGCAGGCCGGCGTGGCCATCGGCGGCGGCGTTGATCGCCGCCTTGAGCATGCGGATCGCCAGGGGGCTTTTCTCGAGGATCTCGCGGGCCCACTGCACCCCCTCGTCCTCCAGCCGCTCCAGGGGCACCACGGCGTTCACCAGTCCCATCTCCAGGGCCTGCTGGGCGTTGTACTGTCGGCAGAGGTACCAGATCTCGCGGGCCTTTTTGTCACCGACCATGCGCGCCAGCAGGTTGGAGCCGTAGCCGCCGTCGAAGCTGCCCACCCGCGGCCCGGTTTGCCCGAAGATGGCGTTGTCGGCGGCGATGGTCAGGTCGCAGACGACGTGCAGCACGTGGCCCCCGCCGATGGCGTAGCCCGCCACCAGGGCAATGACCGGCTTGGGGATAATGCGAATGAGGCGTTGCAGGTCGAGCACGTTGAGCCGCGGAATGTCGTCCTGCCCGATGTAGCCGCCCTCGCCGCGCACGGTCTGGTCGCCGCCGGAGCAGAAGGCCTTGTCGCCGGCGCCGGTGAAGAGGATCACGCCGATGCGTTCGTCGTCGCGGGCGCGGGAGAAGGCATCGAGCAGTTCACGCACCGTTTCGGGGCGAAAGGCGTTGCGCTTCTCGGGGCGGTTGATGGTGATTCTGGCGATCCCTTCGCCGGCCGCGTCGTGTTCGTAGATGATGTCGGTGTAGGTTCCCGCGCTGATCCACTCGATAGGCATAGGTGTTCCTCGCTTTAACGCTAAACGTGAAGGTGGGGAAACCTGATTTCCCCACCTTCACGTGGGTCCACTGCGGCTTCGCGGCGCCACCAGGGGGTGTCAAGACGTTGCGAGCCATGGTTCGTAGGGGATGTGCCATTCGCGGCGTTCTGACCCCCTCCCAGCCTCCCCCCGCCGGGGGGAGGAGCCGGGTTCCCGCTCCCGGCGAGGATGTCAACCTATCATATCCCCTCTTATGTATCCTACCACAAGTTCCCGGAAGGCTTCGGGACGCTCCAGGTGGACGGTGTGGCCGGCGCCGGGCACGATCGCCTGGCGGGCCAGGGGCATGGCCGCGGCCATGCGCGCGCCGATGGCAACATAGGTTGCGTCGAGTTCGCCGCTGATGATCAGCGCCGGCATGGCCAGCGCCGGCAGATCGGCCCAGAGGCTGCGCTGGCGCCCCGCGCCCATGCCCCGCAGGCTGTTGGCGTACCCCGTGGCGCTCCCGCGCAGCCGGCGCGCCCGCAAGGCGGCGCGCGCCGCCTCGGGCAGACGGGCCTGGCTGGCAAACAGGGGCAGGCTGGCCCAGTGGTCCACGAACCACTCCAGACCCTCGCCTTCGATGCGCGCGGCGAGGGCCGCGTCGGCGGCGGCGCGCGCGGCCCGCTCGGCGGGGTCCTCGATGCCCGGCGAGGCGCTTTCGAGGATCAGGGCGCGCACCCGCCCCGGGGCGGCTGCGGCGAGGTGCAGGGCCACCCGCCCGCCCATCGAGTAGCCCAGGACCTCGCAGGCGGCGTGACCCAGATGGTCGAGCAGCGCCAGCAGATCGGCAACGGTGCGCTCCATGGTGTAGCAGGCGGGGTCGGCGGGGGCCGGCGCGCGCCCGTGGCCCGGCAGGTCCACGGCGATGACCTGGCGCAGCGGCGCCAGCGCAGGTATCAGCCCGGCCCACTCCTCGGCGCTGCCGGTGAAGCCGTGCAACAGCAGCAGCGGCGGGCCGTGGCCGGTGCGGGTGTATGGCAGGAGGCGCGCTTGATCGGTCCTGTGCATTGACATATCGCGTCAGGTATGCTTGCGCCGCGCGGCCTGTTGCGTGTGCCCGTTCAGGCGCAATACGTTTCAAATAACAGGACGCACGCGGTCGCCTTCCGGCGGGGAGGGGTCCACCAACCGGCTGGTGCCCGCCCGCGGCGGGAGGCCGTGGGGGTTGCGCCAGGCCGCCTGGCCGCCGCGGACGGGAAAGGGAATATGCGGGGAGGCTGCACCTCCCCGCACCCCTCCACTGCGCACGTCCTGTCCCCCCAGCAGGAGGGAGGCTGAAGCGCCGCGTTCGCCTGTATTGCGTTCAGGGGCGGCAGCGTCCCCTGGAGCGGAGAATGGGGAAGCCGGGTTTCCCCACCCCCCGCCCGTGTCGCGGATGGGCGGGCAAACTGCCCTCGCTCCCAGGAACGGCGGGATGCGGGGAGGCCAGGCCTCCTTGCGCCCCGCCACCGCGCACCGCCTGGCTATTCCACGACCCCGGCGGCGCGCAGAGCCGCGCTGACGCGGGGCCAGATGGCGCGGTGATCGGTCACGTTGCGCTCGCGCTCGGTGCGCACCTCGACCAGGTGCAGGCCATTCCCGGCGAGACCGGCGCGCACCGCGGCGCGGAAGGCGGGCCAGTCCTGCGCCAGGGTGTAGCGGGCGCCGTACAGCTCGGCGAGGGGCCGGAAGTCGAGGCCGTGGGGCGTGCCGAAGAGCCGTTCAAACTGGTCGCGCTCGCTGGCCTGGGGCAGGAAGGAGAAGATCCCTCCGCCATCATTGTTGATCAGCACGATGGTGGCGTTCAGGCCGTGAAGTCTGGCGGCGAGCAGGCCATTGGCGTCGTGGTAGAGCGAGAGATCGCCCAGCACCATCACCAGCGGCCCGGCGCCCCCGGCGACCGCCCCCAGGGCGCTGGAGACCAGCCCGTCGATGCCATTGGCCCCGCGGTTGCCGACGATGGTCAGCGGGCCCGCGCCGGCGGGCACGAAGGTGTCGCAGTCGCGGATGGGCATGGAGTTGCCCACAAAGAGCGTCGCCCCGGGGGGCAGCAACCCGGCCAGGTGGAAGAAGACCCCCGGCTCGCTGATGCGCTCGTCGGGGCCGAGGATGGCGGCGATGGCCTCGCGGGCGCTGCGGTCGGCATCGCGCCAGGCCCGCGCCCAGGGGCTAAGCTCCGGCGCGGCGGGCAGGCGGGCGCTCAACTCGCGGCAGAGCCAGGCCGGGTCGCAGAACAGATGCTCGGCGGCCAGACTGGTCGGCTCGCGCCAGCCGGCGCCCTCGTCCACGACGATCTGCCGGGCCGTGGGGTGGCGCTGGAGGAACTGGAGCGCGGGCTTGGAGGTGGGCATGGCCCCGAAGCGCAGCACCACCTCGGGAGCGTAGCGAGCGGCAAAGTCCTCGTCGCGCAGGAAGGCGTCGTAGGTCGCCAGGACCAGGCGCCGGTCGTGGGGGCCGTGGCGCGCGCCGGAGAGGGGATCGGCCAGGATGGGCCAGCCGCGCCCGGCGGCGAGACGGGCGACCGCCGGGGGCAGGTCGGGCGGGCAGCCGGGGCCGCAGAGGATCAGGCCGCGGGCCAGCGGGGCGAGCCGCTCAACCAGCGCGCCGAGGGACGCCTCGGGCAGCAGCCGCGGGCCGGCCACGACGGTCGCCGCGGGGTGGGCCGCGCCGCCCCGCGCCGCGGTAGGGTCGCCCGGGGTGGCGGCCAGGCCGGTAGAACGGCTCTTGAACAGATCCTCCAGCGCCGCGCGGTCGGGCACCAGCGGCTCGCGAAACGGCAGGTTGAGGTGCACCGGGCCGGCGGGCGCGCCGCGCGCGGCGGCCAGGGCGCGGGCAGCCACGGCGCGGAGGTAGGGCAGCAGGGCAGACGCCTCGGACGGGGTGGGCAGGTCGCTGAACCAGCGCGTCATCGCGCCGAAGAGCCGCACCTGGTCAATCGTCTGCGGCGCGCCGTTGTCGCGCAACTCGTGCGGGCGGTCGGCAGTGAGGACGATGAAGGGCACGCGCGCCAGGTCGGCCTCGGCGACGGCGGGGTGAACATTGGCCGCGGCGGTGCCGGAGGTGCAGACCAGGACCGCCGGCTCGCCGCGCTGACGGGCCATGCCCAGGGCGAAGAAGGCCGCCGACCGCTCGTCCAGGTGCATCCAGACGCGCGCGTCGGGGTGGCGCGCCACGGCCAGGGCCAGGGGGGCGCTGCGCGAGCCGGGGCAGACGACGAACTGGCTGGCGCCGCCGCGGACCAGTTCGTCAATCAGCGTGCCGACCCAGAGGGTCAGGATGCGGGTATGGTCGCTCATCGCCTACCCCGCCCCCAGGGCATCGAGCATCGCTCGCAGCTTGATCTCGGTCTCCTGCTCCTCACGCAGCGGGTCCGAGGCGGCCATAATGCCGCAGCCGGCGAAGAGGGCGGCCTCGCGTGCGCCGATGAGGGCCGAACGGATAGCGACGGCAAACTCGCCCTGGCCGCGGGCGTCAACCCAGCCGACGGGGGCGCCATACCACCCCCGGTCGAGGCCTTCACGGGCGCGGATCCAGGCCAGGGCGGCCTCGCGGGGCTGGCCGCCGAGGGCCGGGGTGGGATGGAGCCGCTCGACGAGATCGAAGATGGCATGCTCGCCGCGTATGCGCCCGGTGACGGGCGTGAAGAGGTGCTGCACGTTCCGCAGGCGCATCACCTGCGGTTCGGCGGCGGCGCTCACCTCGTCGCAGAGATCGGCTAGAGTGGCGACGATGCGGCGCACCACCACGGCGTGCTCGTGGCGGTCCTTGGGGCTCTCCAGGAGGGCGCGGGCCAGGGCGTCGTCCTCCTCCGGGGTGGCGCCACGGCGGACGGAGCCGGCGAGGGCGCTGGCGACGACCAGGCCGTCCTTGAGGCCGACGAGCCGCTCGGGGGAGGCGCCGAGGAAGGTGCTGCCGCCGCGGGCCACGGCGAAGACGAAGGTCTCGGGGTAATCGCGGCGCAGGGCGTCGAGGGTGGCCGCGGGGTTGAAGGGCTGCGCCGAGCGGGCGCGCACCTCGCGCGCCAGCACGACCTTTTCGAGCCGCCCGGCGCGCAGATCGTTCACCGCATCGGCGACCATGGCGCGCCAGGCCCCGGGGGGCAGGGCATCTTCAAGCTCGACCTCACGGGGCGCCCGGGGCGGGCGCCAGGCGCGGCCGATCAGGGCGCGCAGGCGACGCGCCGCCGAGAGATGCAGGTCAATTGAAGAGGTTTCGGGGCCGACCAGGCCGTTGACGGTGAGGCTGGCCGTATCACCGACGCGGGCCAGGACGAGGCGCGGCAGCAGCAGCAACCCATCGGGATAGCCCGCCCAGAGGCCGGAGGCGGGGCGCTCGGGGTCGAAACTGAAGCCCACGGCGGCCATCGGGCCGCTGAATGGCAGGGCCGGATCGGCGGCAATGCAGGCTTCAGCGATGAGATCGCGCCAGGCGGCGGCGACGGCGGCGAAGCGCCCGGCGCCGCGAACCTCGAAGCTCCAGGCGGCGCCGAGACCGGTTACGGCGAGACCTACGGCGGGGACGCTCCAGAAAAGCCGGTTATGGGTCACGCCGAGGCCGCGGGCGAAGAGGGCCAGCGGGTCGCGTGGAGGCACGCGCGTGGTCACACTCACCAGCACGGGACGACCCAACGCGCGAGCGCGCTGGCGCGCGATCTCGGCCTGTTCCTCCATCCGCGGCCGCTCGCGGAGGGCGGCGGTAGCGACGCTGACTCCAATCATAACCCGCGACCTGCTCCGTCCGGCGCGGCGCGCCGGCGTCCCGGGGCCGCGCGTTGCGACCCCTCTATATTCGATTATACCCCAGGTAGGGAGCGGGGCGTGGGAGGCGCGGGTCCGGTAGGGTTCGGGAAGCGCATTTCGGAGTTGTCACCTCAAGACACAAACCCCAGACCCCGTTCGCGCATACTGACGTAGCGCCCCCGGCCAATCACCAGGTGGTCAAGCACGTCCACATCGAGCAACTTGCCGGCCTCGACGATCTGCCGGGTGATCAGCACATCTTCGGGCGAGGGGGTCGGATCGCCGCTGGGGTGGTTGTGGGCGACGATCAGGGCGGCGCTGTTGTGGCGGATGGCTCCTTTGAAGACCTCACCCACCCGGATCACGGCGCTGTTCAGCGAGCCGATATAGATCGTGGCGATCTGCTGCACCTTGTTTTTCGTATCCAGGAGCACGGTGCGGAGGTGCTCCTGGTCGAGGTGCCCCATTTCGACCATCAGCAGGGTGGCGGCATCGGCGGGCGAACGCACCTGGAAGCGTTCATCCTGACCGGCAATGAGCATGCGTCGCCCAACTTCGAGAGCCGCCTTGAGCGTGGCGGCCTTGGCGGCGCCGAGACCGTGCCGGCGGCAGAGATCGAGGTAATCGGCATTGAGCAGCCCGGGCCAGCCGCCGTACTCGACGAGGAGATTCTGGGCCAGGTGCAGGACGCTGGCGCCGCGCACCCCTACGCGCAGCAGGATGGCGAGCAGTTCGGCATCGCTGAGGGCGCCGGCGCCGAGAGCCGCCAGACGTTCGCGGGGCTGATCACCGGCGGGGAGTTCCTTCAGGCGCAGGTGGTACTCGGGCATCGCGGTCCTCTCTGGTAGCAAGGGGATCTACCAGATGTACCGCCAGTGGGAGAGAGAAGGTACGCGAAGGGGGGAGGCCAGGTCTCCCCTCGCGCGCCTGACGTGAACATAGGCTGCTGGAGCAGGGGATGGGGGAAACCGGGTTTCCCCCATCCCCCCACCCGGTGGGAGGGTCTGGGAGGGCAAAGCCCTCCCAGGAACAATGTATGTTCATCCCGTCGGTGTGCGGCGCAGCCGCATGAAGATCTGACAGGAACGCAGGCGCGAATCGCGTTCTCCACCGCTACACCTGCGCCGCCGTGCTACACCCCCACAGCCACAGCCGCTTCCACGGGGAGGCGCTCATCGAGCCAGGTTCGGAGGCTGGGATAGCGCAGGTTCAGGCCGAGATCGTGGCGCAGGCGACGATTGTCGAGACGCACCGAGGCCGTGAGCGAGCCGACGATACTCGGGTCGAGGCCGGCGCGGAGCGCGGCGGCGGGTGAGAACGTGCGTGGCGGGACCATGCCCAGGCGGCGACGGATCTCGCCGGCAAGGTCGATCTGACGCAGCGGCTCATCATCGCCGACATTGTAGATCGCCCCCGGCTGCCCCTCCACTGCCACCCGCTCAAGCACATCGAGCAGATCGTCCACATGGATGTGCGACACAAAGTTGCGACCATTGCCGTAGATCGTCGCCAGACCGGTCTCGACAGCGGTCACCGGGTCGCGCTCAGGACCATAGATTGACGCAACGCGCAGGATGATCGCGGGGAAACGCCGCTCGCGGGCCACGCGCATAATGCTGCGCTCGGCCTCAGCCATCACCTCGCCGAGGAGATGCTGCGGAGCTACGGGGAAGTCCTCATCTACCCAGGCCTCGCCGGGGTTGCCGTAGGGGGTCACATTCGACGTAAAGACGTAGGCGGCGACCGGGCCGGCGCGCTCACAGACGCTGATCAGGTTCAGGTTTCCGTTGACGTAGGTGCGATGCAGCGCGCTGCCGTTGAGGACCGAACACGAGGTGAGGTTGAAGACATACTCCGCGCCCTCGGCGATGCCGGCAAGCGTATCGGGGCGGGTAAGATCGCCGATCCAGACGCTCATACCCTGTGAGGCGAGCCGTTCGACGACCGGGGTGTCAGGGTTCAGCACCAGGCCGCGCACCCGATGCCCTGCCAGCAGCAAACGTTCTGCGAGCCGCGAGCCAACATAGCCAGACGCGCCTGCGATCAGGTAGTACGCCATAGTCCACCTCGCATGGGCTTGGGGTGAGGCAGCGACACTGCAAGGCGGTCGGGGGGCAGCATCGCCAGCTCACCGCAACGACAGGGTACAGGCTGCCCTGACCGGCGCCCGCTCGCAGTTGTGCGCGATCCGCCTGTTCAGGTGCAGTAATGCCATGATTTTAGCATTTTTCAACCAGAAGTGCTACGCCTTCAGGCCGCTCGTGCCTGTGCATGGGCTGTGCATTAGATCCCGCCCTGATGGGCACAGCGCGGCCCTGAGCAGGAGCGAGTCGAGGCGCTATGCAGACCCCGCGCAATGCGCTCAGCGAACACACGCTCGCCAAATCTATGCTTCGAGCATAGTACAATGAACCATGGTGGAAGTTCCACCGGTCTCTCGAATAGCCCGAGCGCGAGGTATTCGCTCCTCGACCATCAGCACATTGGTATGACACCTGAACACTCACAACAGGAACTAGAAAAGCGTATCCAGCAGTCAGGCATGACCCTGAGCAACCTGACGCCGGCGCAGGGCTTGCGCTTGATGCTCGATTTTTACCGTGATGTCCGGGCGGAAGGCTGCCAGCCAGAGAACCTGGATGATATGTTGCTTGTCGAGTGGGGCACGTACAACTCAGGCGAGGGACGTTCGTTCTGCATCAACATGGTCAGGCAGTTCACTGAGGCCTTGACAGAGGACGAGGGCGGCGCATCTTCGATGACGACCCTCAGTCTCACCTTTCATTTCCCTCCATCTGCGCAGTTCGATGGACTGCAAGACCATCACTGGTGCAGCACGCCAGATGAAGTGAAGGACTTTGAGCGATTGATCATCGGCAGCGAGGCATATCGGGCGGTCGCTACCGCGCGCCCCCAGAGGGTCACCCTTGATTACGGCCCGGTGTGATGTAGCAATCTTACCTCGTTGCGCATTCCGGTTGGAGCGGTAAGGTCATGATTGCTGATGTGAACACCGTTCGCAGCGTTCTGCCCCCCTCCCAACCTCCCCCCGCTGGGGGGAGGCGCCGGACTCCCTCCCCCCAGCGGGGGGAGGGCTGGGGAGGGGGGCCGTCACCTTCGTTGCAACGGATTGCCGCTTAAGCAGGGGGAATGGGGAAACCGGGTTTCCCCATTCCCCCACCCGGTGGGAGGGTTTGGGAGGGCGTAGCCCTCCTCAATCGAACGCGCTAATCAATCCGGTCATACGCCGGGAGGGTGAGGAACTCGACGAACTCGTCGCTGGTAGTGATGGCATCGAAGAGTTCGGCCGCCTCTTCGTAGCGACCATCTTCGTAGGCCGGGCCGAGGATCGCCCGCACCTTCTGGAGTTCCTCGGGCAGGAACTGGCGGAACAACTCCACGGTAACCTTGCGCCCGTCATCGAGCCGGCCTTTGGGGCTGCGGATCCACTGCCAGATCTGCGCGCGCGAAATCTCCGCGGTGGCCGCGTCTTCCATCAGGTTAAAGACGGGAACGCAGCCATTGCCGGCGAGCCACGCGCCGAGATACTGGATGCCGACATTGATATTCAGACGCATGCCGGCTTCGGTGATCGGTCCTTCCGGGCCGAACCTGAGCAGATCCTCGGCGGAGACCTGCACATCCTCACGGGTGCGATGGATCTGGTTCGGGGTCTTCATCACCGCATCGAAGGCTTCCATGGCCACCGGCACCAGCCCGGGGTGCGCCACCCAGGTGCCGTCGTGGCCATCATTGACCTCGCGCTCCTTGTCGGCGCGCACCCTGGCCAGGGCCTCCTCATTGGCCTGCGGGTCGTTTTTGATCGGGATCTGCGCGGCCATGCCGCCCATCGCATGCGCGCCGCGACGGTGGCAGGTCTTGATGCTGAGGAGCGAGTAAGAACGCATAAAATGGGTGGTCATAGTGACCAGGGCGCGGTCGGCCAGGCAGAAGTCAGGGTCGTTGCGGAACTTCTTGATACAGGAGAAAATGTAGTCCCAGCGCCCACAGTTCAGCCCGGCGGAGTGCTCGCGGAGTTCGTAGAGGATCTCGTCCATCTCGAAAGCGGCGAGAATGGTCTCGATCAGCACGGTGGCCTTGATCGTGCCACTGGGGAGGCCAAGGTAGGCCTGGGCCTCGAGGAAGACATCGTTCCAGAGCCGGGCTTCGAGATGGCTTTCCAGCTTGGGCAGGTAGAAATACGGCCCGCCCTGGATCTCGAGGGCCTGGCGGGCGTTATGAACGAAGTAGAGCGCGAAGTCGAAGAGCGCGCCAGAGACCGGCTCGCCATCCACGAGCACGTGCTTTTCGGGCAGATGCCAGCCGCGGGGCCGGACGAAGAGCACGGCGGGATTGTCGTTCAGGGCATACTGCTTGCCCTCGGGCGAGGTATAGCTGATCGTGCGGCGCAGGGCGTCGCGCAGGTTGATCTGCCCGCTGATCTGGTTCTCCCAGGTCGGCGTATTGGCGTCCTCGAAGTCGGCCATAAACACCTTCGCGCCCGAGTTGAGCGCATTGATCACCATCTTGCGGTCCACCGGGCCGGTGATCTCCACGCGGCGGTCGTTCAACTGGGCGGGGAAGGGCGCGATGGTCCAGTCGGCGGCGCGAATATGGGCCGTTTCAGGAAGGAAATCAGGACGTTTGCCGGCATCGAGTTCGGCCTGGCGAGCCTGGCGCGCGGCCAGCAACTCCAGCCGGCGGGGGTTGAAGCGCCGGTGGAGCCGGGCCACCAGTTCCAGCGCCGGGGGCGTGAGGATCGTAGCATACTCTGGAGTTATGCGCCCGAGGATCTGCAGACCCGCGGGCAGGGAAAGATCGGCCATTGATCACCTCTTTCTATATTGGGCCATGGGCGGCGCTGCCGCACACCGACGGGATGAACAGTGTTTGGGAGGGCGGCGCCCGCCCACACCCTCCCACCGGGTGGGGCCATGGGGAAACCCGGTTTCCCCATCCCCCTGCGGGAGGGCCAGGCTCTCCCGCGGGCGGGGGTGTGGGGGAACCAGGTTCCCCCATTTTTTAGGAAGCGCGGCGCTTCGCCGATCAATGGAACTGCTCGGCCTCGGTCGAGCCGGCCAGGGCCGTGGTCGAACTGGCGCCACCGGAGATCACCAGGTTCACCTCATCGAAGTACCCGGTGCCCACCTCGCGCTGGTGACGGGTGGCGGTGTAGCCATCCTTCTCGGCGGCGAACTCGGCCTGCTGCAATTCGGAATAGGCGGCCATACCGCGGTCACGATAGCCGCGGGCAAGCTGGAACATGCTGAAGTTGAGGCTGTGGAAGCCGGCCAGGGTCACGAACTGGAACTTATAGCCCATCTTGCCGAGTTCGACCTGGAAGCGGGCGATATCGGCGTCACTGAGCTTCTTCTTCCAGTTGAACGACGGCGAGCAGTTGTAGGCCAGCAGCTTGCCGGGATACTTCGCGTGAATCGCCTCGGCGAAGCGGCGAGCCTCCTCCAGGTTCGGCTCGGCGGTCTCGCACCAGACCATATCAGCATACTCGGCGTAGGCCAGCCCGCGGGCGATAGCCTGGTCCAGCCCGGGCCTGACATAGAAGAAGCCTTCGGGGGAGCGATCACCGGTGAGGAAGGGGCGATCGCGCTCATCAATATCGCTGGTGAGCAGATTGGCGGCGTTGGCATCGGTGCGGGCGATGATCAACGTAGGCACGCCCATCACATCGGCGGCCAGACGCGCCGCGACCAGATTGCGAATAGCCTGCTGGGTGGGCAGGAGCACTTTGCCGCCCATATGGCCGCACTTCTTCTCGGAGGCCAACTGATCCTCAAAATGCACCCCCGCGGCGCCGGCTTCGATCATCGCCTTGGTCAACTCAAACACGTTCAGCGGGCCGCCAAAACCGGCCTCGCCGTCGGCGACAATCGGCGCGAACCAGTAAATATCGCCCTTGCCCTCGGCATGCTGGATCTGGTCGGCGCGTTGCAGGGCCTGGTTGATGCGCTTGACCACGTGAGGCACGCTGTTGGCCGGGTAGAGACTCTGGTCGGGATACATCTGACCTGCCAGGTTGGCATCGGCGGCCACCTGCCAGCCGCTCAGGTAGATCGCCTTCAGCCCCGCCTTGACCTGCTGCATGGCCTGGTTGCCGGTGAGGGCGCCCAGGGTGTTCACGAACGGCTCGGTATGCAGCAAGTGCCAGAGGCGCTCGGCGCCCATGCGCGCCAGCGTATACTCGATCTGCACCGAGCCGCGCAGACGGTAGACATCCTCCGCGGTGTAGGGGCGGGTAATGCCCTGGAAGCGCGGGGTGTTCCAGCTTGCAGCGATCTTCGCGATCTCCTGTTCAGCAGTCATGGTCTCTGTTCCTTTCTTCAACGACGATGAATCGGATGGCGAGACCTGCGCAGGCCTGGCGCGCGGGCCGGCTGCTTATTCCAGCAGCATGTCAGCGGACAACGAAGATGGCCCCCGTCGCGCGGCATGAGTATGCCGCCCATCAACGGAAGCCCGGTAGGCCGCTGAAGGTCGCCGCTGACCGCTGCCGCCACACTGCCTGCCTCGAATCGCGAAATGGATAACGGTAACGGAATGCACAAGTCTCTTCGTCTATTATAGCCGACGCGCAGTTACAGGGTAGTTACAAATT
>DAOTYR010000435.1:0-27313 GCA_034434655.1 Chloroflexaceae bacterium | reverse complement strand
CCCCTGCGGGGCGGGGGCGTGGGGAAACCCGGTTTCCCCATTCCCCTCTTCGAGAGCCTATGTTCACGTTAGACCAAACGAATCCACCTCCACGCCGGCGCGGGTCACGAAGCGGGCGTCCAGGGTTTGCGGGCCGGCTTCAACCAGCATGGCGCCGTGATCGGCGTTGAAGAAGATCTGGCTGCCTTCGAGGCCGGTGAAACCCCGGGCGTAGCGGGCGCCGCCGCCGAGGCCGTTCACGATGTACGTGATCCCATCGCGCTCGACGCGCTCATAGGTGTGGTCGTGGCCTCCGAGCACCAGGTGCGCGCCCCAGGCCGCGAAGGGCCAGCGCATCCAGGTTGAGGAGCCGTGGTGCCCCGAGGAATAGGGCGAGTGGTGCAGCACCACGATGTTCCAGCGGGCGGTGGAGGCGGCCAGTTCACGCTGGAGCCAGGCGGCCTGGGGCGAGTCGGAGTTGATGCCGTCGGGTTCGCCGGGCATGCTGTCGAGGGCGAAGAGGCGCACGGGGCCGCGTTCGACGCTGTAGTAGCGGCCGTTGCCGGGCAGGCTGAAGTAGGCCAGATACGGCTCAGGATAGCCAGTGCTCCAGTCGTGGTTGCCGAGCACCGGCCAGAAGCGGTTCTCCGTGGCCCCCGGGCCGAAGGCGCCGCGGTAGGGAGCGATAAACTGGCTGTAGTACTGGCCGATGTTCCGGTCAATCGTCTCGGCGCGGCCATCGGGATAGTTGTTGTCGCCGGTCGTAACGACGAAATCGGGCTCCCAGCCGGCGACGAGGGCGGCCACGGCGGCGGCGGCTTCGCCGGCCAGCCCGTAGTCGCCGATCACCGCGAAGCGGATGCGCGTCTCGACCGTCGGCTGCGGTTCAGCCGTGGCGGTCGGCGCCGGTGTCGGGGGCGTGGTTGGGGCCGGGATGGGCCTGGTTTGCCCCTGCGGCGGAACGGGCGCGGGATCGGTAGGGGGTGGCGGCTGCCAACGAGACAGGGACTGTTCCTCGGCGGGGGGTTGCAGGCCGCAGGCAGCCAGCGCCGCGCTCACGGCAGGCAGGCCCAATCCCAGGGCCAGGCCGCGGGCGATCAACTCGCGGCGGCTGAGGCGCCGATGCAGACCCTCTTCTACCAACCGGGCCAGGCGCTCGAACTGTTCGGGAGCGTCGCGCATAGCTTATCCCTGCCGCTGGCGATCGGTCTCATCCAGGGGGACCAGCCGCTCGCGGAGGGCCAGCAGAGCCGCCTGGGTGCGGTCCTGCAGATGCAGCTTGGAAAGAATATTGGAGACGTGGGTTTTGACCGTGCGCTCGCCAATGATCAGATGTTCCGCGATCTCGGCGTTGCTCATACCCCGCGCGATGCAGGCCAGCACCTCGCGCTCGCGCTCGGTGAGCAGGTCGAGGGGCGAGGAGCGCGCGCCGCTGAGCTCCTGCATCAAGCGCGCGGCGACACTGGGGTGCAGCGTCGCTTCGCCGCGCCGGGCGGCCTTGATCGCCCGCACCAGATCGTCGGGGCCAACATCCTTGAGCAGGTAGGAGAGCGCGCCGGCCTTGATCGCCGGAAAGATGCGCTCGTCTTCGCCGTAGCTCGTCAACACAATCACCTGGGTGCTGGGGGAGACTTGCTTGATCTGGCGCGTGGCTTCGATGCCGTCCATCTCGGGCATCAGCAGGTCCATCAAGGCGACATCGGGCAGCACCCTGGCGACCAGGGCGACTCCCTCGCTGCCGCCGCCGGCCTCACCGACGACCTCGATTTCGGGATAGGTATCGAGAAAGGCCCGCAGTCCCTTGCGGACGACGGCGTGGTCGTCGATCAACACAATGCGGATGGGTTCGCTGCTCATTGGGGCTTCTCCAGGGAAAGGGGGGCCGACTTCTCAGTGGTGGGGGCGGCGTCGCGAAAGGTTTCGCGCCAGGCGGGCAGGATTGCGGCGATGGTCGTACCCTGGTTCGGGGCGCTGCGGATGGTGATCCGTCCGCCGAGGGCCTCGGCGCGTTCGGCCATGCTATGCAGGCCGATGGCGCGCGGGTTGCGCGCGGCGGCGGGATCGAAGCCACGCCCCTCGTCGCGCACCTCGAGGGTCACCACATCATCATTGTAGCGAAGATTGACCTCGGCCTCGCGCACGCCGCTGTGGCGGGCCACATTCGCCAGGGCCTCCTGCACGATGCGGAAGAGGGCCTGTTCGTGTTCCAGGGGCAGGGGGCGCTCACCGGTGATGCGCAGGGCAATGCGGAGACCTTGCCGCTCCTGCAGGGCGCTCACCAGATCACGCAGCGCCGGGGCCAGACCGCGCCCGTCGAGGGCGGCGGGGCGCAGGGCGAAGATCAGGCTGCGGGTCTCTTCGAGGGCGCGCCGGGCCGAGGCTTCGATCTCAACCAGGCGATCGGCGGTGAGATCGGGCCTGGTCTGCAGGGTGCGACGGGCGGCGGCGGCGAGCATGGTCAGACTGAACAATTCCTGGCTGACGCTATCGTGCAACTCGCGAGCCAGGCGGTTGCGTTCGTCGAGGGCGGCGAGCTGGGCGGCCTGTTCGGCGAGCTGGGCATTGCGATCGGCCAGGAGGCGCAGGGAGCGCAGGTTCTCGGAGAGTTGATCGGCCATGGCGTTGAACTGGCGCCCGAGTTGCCCGATTTCATCGCCCGAAGGATCTTCGATCCGCTGGCTCAGATCGCCGTCGGAGAGATCAATGCTGGCCTCGGTCAGGCGGATGATGCGGCGAGCGAAACCGCGCCCCACGACCCACGAGTAGAACATGCCGATGCCGCCGCTGATCAGCAGCCAGGGAACGATAAAGCTGACCAGATAGGGGGCCAGGTTTGCCAGGAGCAGGCCGATGGCCGGGAAGGAGGTCAGTTGCAGGTAGAGCACGCCTGTCACCGACCCATCGGGGCCGAACACGGGCGCGGTGGCGATAGGCTGATGGTCGGGATGGCTCCACGCCGCCAGTTGCTCGGTATCGGTGACCCCACGCAAGGCCCGCAGCACCAGTTCACCGGCCGGCTCAGGCTCGTTCAGCGGCTGTCCCCGCACGTGGTCCTGGGGGTGGGTACTGGTCAGCACCCGTCCCTGGCGATCCAGCAGGGTGATCAGCACTTCATTGACGGGTTCGGGCGTCTCGGCCTCGGTGCTGTCGCCGGCGCCCGGATTGCCGCGTGACGACTGAGAGAAGCGCTTGAGCTGGGCGATCAACTGGTCGAGGTTGCCCGCGGGATTGGCCAGTTCTTCGCTCACCAGGCGCGCCAGGTCGCGGGCCGACTCGGCGGTGGCGCGGGGGATGAAGGGGGCATTGAAGATATACACCAGCCCCGCGACGAACACAACGATCATCGTCAGGGCCAGCAGCAAGGAGACAGCCAGAAAGGCGCCGGTGAGCTTCCAGCGTATGGTCGAAAAGCGTTTGCGCAGCCCCGTGATCACCAGGTGTCTCCTCACCATGGGATAAGCACTCCGTCGGTCTCCGCCGGTCCGTCCCCTTCATTATAGTACGAGCGGAGCGTCCTGATGGGAACATATGGTCTTTGAATACATCATCCGCTCTAGCCCGCGCAGGCGGGCTTCGCATCCCGTAGCCGAGGGCTTCAGCCCCACGGCCAGCCCGGTATACCAGATTAATTTCTCAAAGACCATATAAGCCCTCGGCGAGGGGTATGGGGAAACCGGGTTTCCCCATACCTCCGCCCGCGGGAGGGTTTGGGAGGGCGCAGCCCTCGAGCAGGGTATGGGGAAACCGGGTTTCCCCATACCCCCACCCGGTGGGAGGGTGTGGGAGGGCGTAGCCCTCACACAGGGGGATGGGGAAACCAGATTTCCCCACTTGCCCGCCCCTCTTCAGCGCCCTTCTCCCCAGTCTATTCACATCATGTCAACAATTATGCGCCGGTTGACATGGGGCTATGTCCGTGCTATAGTGCTCCTCGTCGCTGCAAGACCAACATTTAGTGGTAAACATAAGCATTTTATTCTATATGTAGTAGGCAAGCCTTGCCAACCACGTTGTGCGGGGCGGGTTGCTGGTGTCTTTTGAGGGAATGGCTTTACAGGAATGGCGGGGCCGCGCTTCATTGACAGAATGTACGCGGTGGAGGGGGGCGGGGAGGCGCAGCCTCCCTGCATCCCCCGCTTCCCCGCCCGTGGAGGTGCGTGGCGGGCCGCAGGCCTGCCATCCCTTCCCGGCGTATCACACCTGGGGTCATAATCCATGGAGCTGGGAGCGAGGGCGTCCCGCCCTCGTTGCATATCCGCGGGCGAGCTGCCCTCGCTCCCAGGAGAAAGGCGAACATGTCTTCCCCGCCGGGAGGGGAGCATGTTACTCGTGTATTCCGAAAGGAGCAAGACCAATGGCCCGATCAACCGCTGACGCGCCGGCGGCGCTCACCGAGATCGCCAGGACGGTGCTCAAGAAGCGCTACCTGATCCGCGACGAGCAGGGCAATGTGGTTGAGACGCCGGAAACGATGTTTCGGCGCGTCGCCGATACCATTGCCGCAGTGGAGCAGCGCTACGGCGCCAGCGACGAACAGGCGGCGCGCTGGTCCGACACATTTTACCACCTGATGACCCAGGGGCTGTTTGAGCCTAACAGCCCCACCTTGATGAACGCCGGACGCCCGTTGGGGATGTTGTCGGCCTGCTTTGTGTTGCCGGTGCAGGATAGTCTCGAAAGCATCTACGACACGATGAAGCACGCCGCCCTGGTGCACCAGTCGGGCGGGGGCACGGGCTTCGCCTTCAGCAACCTGCGCCCGCGCAACGACGTGGTGCGCTCAACTATGGGCGTGGCCTCCGGCCCGGTGAGCTTCATGGAGGTGTACAACTATTCCACCGAGGCGATCAAGCAAGGTGGCACGCGTGAGTCGTAGACTACGGCGCGTGTAAAATCTCGCGAATTGCTGGGACGCCCTGAGAGCTCTCTTGCCACAACGTAGCCGGCAACGGCAGGCGTGATGGCTTGAAAAGTAGAGAGATTGGGTCATCAGCAGCCAAGCCTCCGGGGTGACCCGGTGGAAGGTTCAGAGACTACCGAACGCTTGTGGGGGGTGTCCCACCCGATCTTCGGCGAACGCCGCACAAGCCAGTAGGGCCCGGCGAGGAGCAATCCCGCCGGGTGGCGCGAGACAGGGTCCATCAAAAGGAGAGGTTGCCGCCACGGGATGGGCGCTAAGGTGAACATAGGCCACACGAGCGGGGGGATGGGAAAACCTGGTTTCCCCATCCCCCCACCCGGTGGGAGGGTTTGGGAAGGCGCGACCCTCCCAGGAACAATCTTATGTTCATCCCGCTGGTGTGCGGCGGAGCCGCATGGACACCTAACGTGGAAATAAGCCCTCGGCGAGGGGGTGGGGAAACCGGGTTTCCCCACGCCCCCGCCCCGCAGGGGCATGGGGAAACCGGGTTTCCCCATGCCCCCACCCGCGGGAGGGTTTGGGAGGGCGCAGCCCTCCCAGGAACAACCGTATGTTCATTGCAGCGTTGTGCGGCGCAGCCGCATGGACGGCTGAGGTGAATATCGTTCGCCGCGTGCTGCCCCCCTCCCAGCCTCCCCCGCGGGATCGTAAGCCTGGGTCTGGAACCGTGCTACAATAGGCGCAAGCAACGCAACGTAGGGAGCTTATGCCGGAGTACATCGCCACGATTGGCCTGGAGATCCATGCCCAGGTTCGGACGGCCTCGAAGATGTTCGACGGGTGCAGCGCCGACTACGCCGGCAGCCCGCCGAACAGCCGCGTGTCGGTGGTGAGCCTGGGGTTGCCCGGGGCGCTGCCGGTGGTCAACGCCAGGGCCATCGAGTACGCTGCCCTCTCGGGGCTGGCGCTGAATTGCACGGTCAACCAGCGTTCGATCTTCAGCCGCAAGTCCTATCCCTACCCCGATCTGCCGAAGGGGTTCCAGATCACCCAGTACGACGAGCCGCTGTGTTCGGACGGCTGGGTCGAGATCCGGCTGGCTTCCGGGGCCGTCAAACGCATCGGGATCGAGCGGCTGCACATCGAGGAGGACACCGGGCGCCTGGTCCATGCCGACGACGGCTCCTCGCTGATTGACTACAACCGCAGCGGCGTGCCGCTGATGGAGATCGTCACCCGTCCCGACATCGCCACCCCCGAGGAGGCGCGGCTGACCTTCGAGAAGATCCGCCAGATCCTGGTGTGGATCGGGGTGAACAGCGGCAATCTGGAGGAGGGCGCCCTGCGCTGCGACGCGAACGTGAGCGTTCGTCCGGTCGAGCAGGCGGCCTACGGGGCCAAGGTGGAGATCAAGAACATCAACTCGTTCCGTTTCGTGGAGCGGGCGCTGGCCTTCGAGATCCAGCGGCAGATCGCGGTGCTGAAGGGCGGCGGCGCGGTGATCCAGGAGACCCGCGGGTGGGACGAGGCGCGCGGCGAGACGGTGGGGCAACGCTCCAAGGAGTACGCCCACGACTACCGCTACTTCCCCGAGCCGGACATTCCGCCGCTCGTGCTCAGCGCGGAGTGGATCGCGGCGCGGCGGGCCGAGTTGCCGGAATTGCCCGACGCGCGCCGGGTGCGCTTCGAGAGCGAGTACGGTCTGAGTTTTCAGGACGCCGATCTGCTGACCCTGGAGCGCCCGATCGCCGACTACTTCGAGGCGGCGGTGGCGGCGGCGCAGGCGGTGGGCGGCACGCCGAAGGACGTGGCGAACTGGGTGTTGAACGAGGGCTTCCGGCTGCTGAAGGAGCGCAACGAGCCGGCCCCGCGCCTGGTGGAGCGCATGCCGGTGGCCCACCTGGCCGCGCTGATCGACCTGGTGGCGAAGGGCGGCATCAACCGCAACGTGGCCAAGCAGGTGTTCGAGGCCAGTTTCGACAACGGGGCCGACCCGGCGCGGCTGGTGGCCGAGCGCGGGCTGACGCAGATCAGCGACAGCGCGGCCCTGGGGGCGGTGGCGCGCGAGGTGATCGCCGCCAACCCCAAAGTGGTCGCCGAGTACCGCGGCGGCAAGACCAGCGCCCTCCAGTACCTGGTCGGCCAGATGATGCGCGCCACCCGCGGGCAGGCCAATCCGCAACTGGCCCGCGAGTTGCTGGAGGCGGAACTGGCGGCGGGGGAGGCGGATGGCCGGTAGCTCATGAGCGCAACCGACGACAATGAAACCCCTGGCCCCATCGAGTTGATCGACGCGGCGCGGACGAAGTACACCGCGGCGCTGGGGCGCCTGCGGCGGGGCCATCTGGAACTGGCGCTGCTGAGCCTCCACGGCAGCGTGGAGGACGCGCTGCGCGCGCACGGGCTGCGCCTGAACCTGCCGGCGGCCCGCGAGCCGTTTCCCGACCTGCTCGCGGCGCTGACGCGGGTGACGCTGGGGCCGTTGAGTCTCGCCGAAGCCGAGGGGGTGCGGCGCATGCATCGGCTGCGCGGGCGCATCGCTCATGGCGAGCAGGTGGTGGTGGCCGCCGAGACGATTGACGCCTACCGGCGCCTGGCGGCGCGCCTGTTGCCGCGCTACGGGGTCATGGTAACCCCGCCGGAGGAGCCGGAGCCGACGCTGCTGGCGGGGGGCGCTCCTCTGGAGGAGCGGGCGGCGACGAGGGGGCGGGCCGAAGTGACGTTGCGGCGCGGGCCGCGCGCCGCGCGGGCGGCGACGGTGGACGGCGGGCCACGCCGCGAGCGCACCGTGTACCCCGACGCGGAGCTGGCGCGCTACGTGGGGCGGGTGCGCCCGAGCCGCGCCACGAGCGAACTGCCCCTGGCGCGGCAGTACAGCCGCGGGCGCGGCCTGGAGGCCCCGTGGAACGGCGCGCCGGCGTGGCTCCTGCCAGTGCTGATCGTGCTGAGCATCTTCCTGGTAGGGACGGTGATCTCGATCAGCCTGCAGCAGCGCGGCGCGGCCCCGCCGATGCCCACGGCGATCCTGGCGCCGACGGCGGCGGGTTTGCCGGGCAGCCTGGCCCGGTCGCCTGTGGCCGCCCCCGCGCCGGGGAGCGAGGGCGGCGCGGCGGACGCGGCGCCGGCGCCCGCGGTGGAGTTGCCGGCGTTTACCGCGGGCCAGACGGTGTACGTGCGCGGCGATGTGGAGGTGTTGAGCGTGCGGGCGAAGCCGGGCACGGCCACCGACAATCTCGTGGTCTTCGGCCTGGGGCCGGGAACGGCGGTCGAGGTGCTGCGCGGTCCCGTCGAGGCGGACGGCTACACCTGGTGGCAGGTGCGCAGCCCGCTGGGCGAGGGCTGGTGCGCGGGGCAGTATCTGGAGGCGCGGTAGTACTACAGTTGTATTTCGGCAGATGACCCGGTTCCGTCGGCGTAAACGCCTCGGCTAGCGCTTGCGAAGGCCACCTGCGTGGCCTGTGTAGCCCACGAAGGTGGGCTTTGCACCCCGTAGCCGAGGGCTTTCAGCCCGACGGGGAGCACACCTACAACTGTAGTATTCGAGCCTGTCCGAAAAACTCCTGCGGGAGGGTGGGGAAACGAGGTTTCCCCACGCCCCTGCTCGATGGGAGCGCGCAGCCCGCCCAGCCTCCTGCATGGAGGCTCCGGTTCACCTCAACGCGGCGACCAGACTTTCGGCTGCTGCGCAGCGTGGGGGTGGCGCGGCCCGGCGTAGATGCGCAGCTTGGTCAAGAGATGGCGGCCCATGCGGTTCTTGGGCAACATGCCCTTGACCGCGTTACGCAGAATGCGGTCGGGATGTTTAGCCAGCATCATTTTGTAGGGCGTGGCCTTCAGACCGCCGGGATAGCCCGTGTGCCGGTAGTAGATCTTTTGATCGGCCTTCTTCCCGGTGATCTTGATCTTCTCGCAGTTGACCACGATCACAAAGTCACCGCCGTCGATCGAGGGGGTGTACGTGGGCTTGTGCTTCCCGCGAAGCAGAGTGGCGATCCGGGTCGCCAGGCGGCCTAGCACCTGGTCGGTGGCATCAACCACGTACCAGTCACGCTGGACTTCAGCAGGTCGTTGATGGTATGTTTTCACGGTGCTTTATCCTTGTCTTTTGGTTACGACACGGGTGTGAAAAAAGATTCTCCCGGGGGCTGTGCCCGCCCCCACCCTCTACGACGGCGGGCTGGCGCGCCATGCCTGTCTCCACCCTCCCATCGCCGGGGGGCAGGCGCACCGCCAGGGTTTAATCGTCCTCCCAGCGCAGCAGGGTTGGCGGGTAGCTTACCGACGTCAGGGTCAGCCCGTGCGGCGCCGCGGTTGGGCCGGCTGCTTTCCGCTCACGCCCCTCCAGCACCTGCTGGAACTCCGCCGCGCGCATCCGGCCCCGCCCGACCTGCAACACGGTGCCAACAATGACGCGCACCATGTGCTGCAAAAAGGCGTTCGCCGCCAGATCCACGGCGATCAGCACGCGCCCGAAGATTTCTATCTCCCCCAATCGCGCCTGATACACGGTGCGCACGGTACTCTTCTGTTCCGCTGACGGCGCAGTGAAGGCGGCGAAGTCGTGGGTGCCTTCGAGCAGTGTGAGCGCTTCAGCCATCGCCGCCACATCGAGAGGTTGCTCGACGTGGAGGGCGAGGTGGCGCAGGGTCGGCAGCGGCGCCGGGTTGTTGTCGATCAGGTAACGATAGTCACGCCGTAGCGCGCTACGGCGGGCATGGAACTCGGCGCTCACCTCACGCGCCGCCAGCACGCGCACATCGTCGGGCAAGAGGGCATTCATACCGCGCATAAGCGTCACAAGCCCGTGGCGCGTCTCGGTGCGCACATTGGCCACCTGGCCATGCGCGTGGACACCCGCATCGGTGCGCCCTGCCAGCGTGAAGCGCCGGCGTTCCTGGGTCAGTTCCTCCCAGGCCCCCTCAAGCGCGCCCTGCACCGAACGGCCCTGGTTCTGGAACTGCGAGCCGACGAAATCGGTACCATCATAGGCCAGTAGCAGGGCAATGTTTCGCACTAGACCAGTTCAATCATTGCCATCTCCGCGCCATCCCCGCGGCGCGGGCCGAGCTTCGTGATGCGGGTATAGCCGCCATTGCGGCCGCCATAGTCCTGCGGCGCGAACGTGAAGAGTTTGCGCATCGCGTCTTTGCTGGCCAGTTTCGAGAGGGCCATACGCCGGGCATGCGGCGTATCCTCGCGGGCAATCGTAATCAGCCGCTCCATCTCCGGCTGCACCGCCCTGGCTTTGGCCATGGTAGTCGTGATCTTGCGATGCTCGATCAGCGCAATCATCAAGTTGCGGTACAGCGCCTTGCGGTGCTCATACGAGCGCCCCAGCAGCTTACCGGCATGTCGGTGTCGCATGCTATCCTCGCTCTAGATGTCCGTGGCGGCGAAGCCGCTCACTAACGTGAAAATCGTTCGCAGCGTTCAGCCCCCCTCCCAGCCTCCCCCCGCTGGGGGGAGGAGCCGGGTTCCCGCCCCCAGCGGGGGAGGGTCAGGGAGGAGGCCGTCACCGTGCCCGCGGAGCCGCGACGCGGGCGGGACGCCCGCGCTCCCAGGCCATGTTCATCGGGCGTTGTGCGCCATGCGCATGACCGTCTCACGTGAACATAAGCTCTCGGAGAGGGGTGTGGGGAAACCGGGTTTCCCCACGCCCCCGCCCGCGGGAGGGCCTGGCCCTCACGCAGGGGTCTGGGGAAACCCGGTTTCCCCAGACCCCCACCCGGTGGGGGCGCAGCCCTCCCAGGCAGAACCTTTCCTGGAGCCAGGGCGTGGGGAAACCGGGTTTCCCCACGCCCCCGCCCCGCAGGGGAATGGGGAAACCGGGTTTCCCCAGACCCCCATCCGCGGGAGGGTCTGGGAGAGCAAAGCCCTCCCAGGAACAACCGTAGGGCGCCCGCGGTCCCGCGTGCGTGGGAAGCGCTCTCACTCACTGGCCACAATCGTCGGGCGCGGGATGAAGCCGCGCTCATTCAACTTATCGCGGATCTCCTCCATGGACTTCTGCCCCAGGTTGCGCACGGAGAGCAGGGCCTTCTCGTCCATCTGCAGCACCTGCCCGACGCGGGTAATATCGGCGCGCTTCAGGCAGTTGTAGGTGCGCGTCGAGAGATCGAGTTCTTCGATCGGCGTATCGTACACATCGGCCGGAATGGTCAATCCATTCGGCGCAGGCGGCGCCTCGGGTTCCACCGCCAGGCGGTTGAAGTCGGCGATCGTCTGGCTGTACTGCACCAGCACCTGAGCCGCCTGGCTCAGGGCATCCCCCGGTTTCAAGGTCCCATCGGTCCAGATCTCGATCAGCAGGCGATCGAAGTCGGTCGCCTGACCGATGCGGGTATTCTCGACCAGATAATTCACCCGTGGCACGGGGGTAAACATCGCGTCCACGGGGATCTCACCCAGCGGCAACATCGGGCGCTCATCAGCCGCGAGATACCCGCGTCCGCGTTCGATGGTCAATTCAAGCTCAAGCCGCGCATCGTCAGTGTCGAGTGTGCAGAGGTAGTGCTGTGGATTGACCACCTCACATTCCGGGGGCAGATCGATATCCGCGGCGGACACAGTTCCTGTCCCGCGTTTACTGAGCCGCGCGGTAAGCGGCCCGGTCGCGGTGGAGCGAACCCGCACCCCCTTGATGTTCAGCACCAACTCGGTAATATCTTCACGCATGCCTTCGATGGTGGCAAAATCGTGAAACACCCCATCAATTCTGATCTTGGTGATCGCCGACCCGGGAATGGCCGAAAGCAATACGCGCCGCAGCGCGTTGCCCAGCGTATGCCCGTATCCAGGGTCGAGCGGCTCGATCTTGAAGCGCCCATAATTATCTGCGGACTCCACCACCTCTATTTTGGGCATGGCGATGTCCAGCATGGCACGCCTCCTTACCTGTATCCAACACAGCAGCCAGCCGGGAGGGGAGGCATAGCCGCATGAGGGCATCGTGGCCCCCCTTCCCGTGCTGGCCCACATCTGAGATCTTACGACATGGGTTTCGATGCGCGGCCCGTTGCATACCCGTTCGGGCGAGGCGCGGAGGGCTGCGCCCTTCGCGATCGGTTTGTCGTGCCCACGGTGGCTGGCTCCTCCGGGCTTTGCCGGGGCGCGCGCCCGCCGCGGGTGCAACAGAAGGCGCTTGCGGGGAGGCTCCGCCTCCCCGCGCCCCTCCCAACGGGAACGTAGGGGGGGGAAGCATGTCTAACGACTGTAGAACTCAACGATCAACTGCTCATTAATGCCAGCCTCGGCATCTTCGCGGCGGGGCAGCGCCACCACGGTCCCGGAGAGATTCGGCGCATCGAGACGCAGCCAGTCGGGGGCGCGATGTTTGTTGAGCGCGCCGCTATCCACCAGATTCTTGAAATAGGCGCGGCGGCGGCTCTCCGGTCGCACAGCGATGACCTGACCAACCTTGACCGTAAACGAAGGGATATTCGTCTTCCGGCCATCAACCACAATATGGCCGTGGTTCACCAACTGGCGGGCCTGGGCCCGGGTCGTGGCAAAACCCAGCCGGTAGACCACATTGTCGAGGCGCCGCTCCAGCAAACTCAGCAGGTACTCCCCGGTCACTCCACTGCGGCGCGCGGCCTGCTCGAAGGTCCGGCGAAATTGCCGTTCGAGCACGCCGTACATGTATTTGGCCTTCTGCTTTTCCTGCAACTGCAGGCCATAATCGGAAACCTGGCGCCGCTTTGCCGACGGACCGTGCTGTCCGGGCGGGAACGGTCGCCTGGTCAGGATACGTTGCCCCTTTTCGGTAATGCCAATGCCGAGGCGCCGGCTCACCTTGCCGACGGGGCCTGTATAACGCGCCATATGCTTGCTATCCTCCCTGTTAGACGCGACGGCGCTTGGGCGGGCGGCACCCGTTATGGGGAATGGGCGTCACATCGGTGATCGCCGTCACCTGGAGACCGGCGGATTGCAGGGAGCGAATCGCCGCCTCGCGGCCCGACCCCGGCCCCTTCACAAAGACCTCGAGCGAGCGCATGCCATTTTCCATTGCCTTGCGGGCGGCCGCGTCGGCGGTGACCTGGGCGGCATAGGGCGTGCTCTTGCGCGAGCCTTTGAAGCCGCTCTGGCCAGCGCTGGCCCAGCAGATCACCGCGCCCTGCGGGTCGGTGATCGTCACGATCGTATTATTAAAGGTGCTGAGAATATGGGCCTGACCACGCGGCACATTCTTGCGCTCACGGCGCTTACCGCGCTGCCGGCTGGCCGCCGCACCTGATTTTTGTCCCTTTGGGGGCATACCATGCTCCTTGACACACAATTGGCACAGGCAGGCAACTCCTCGCCCACCTGTGCGCGTGGTTGCTACCGGTTATTGCGAGCGACGCTACGCGAGCGCGGGGCGGCTCGCGCCTGGGGGCCAGGAGCGCATCGCCCCTGGCTCAACCTACTTCCTGGTCTTCTTCTTGATCCCGATCGCCTGGCCGCGGCGGCCGCGCCGGGTCCGGGCATTTGTGCGGGTGCGCTGGCCGCGCACAGGCATCCCGCGCCGGTGGCGCAGGCCACGGTAGCACCCGATGTCCATCAGCCGCTTGATGTTCAACTGCACCTCGCGGCGCAGATCGCCCTCCACGCGGTACTCACGGTCAACCACCTCGCGGATGCGGGCGACCTCCTCTTCGGTCAGATCGCGCACCCGGGAGTCAGGATTGACCTGGGCCTTGCGTAACACCTCGGCCCCATTTGATCGACCGATCCCGTAGATATAGGTGATGGCGATCCCGACCTTTTTGTTGCGGGGAATATCAACCCCGGCGATACGTGCCATGCACTTCCTCGTAACGCTAACCGGCTACGCGGGCAACCTGCGCGCCGGGCGCCTGCAGGCACCCGGCGGGCCGCGGCGCGCGCAGAACCTTTCGTGTCTCCCTCACCCCTGGCGCTGCTTATGCTTCGGTGTGCGCGAGCAGATCACGCGGATCACACCCTTGCGTTTAATCACCTTGCAATACTCGCAGCGGGGCTTGACTGACGCTCGTACTTTCACCACAGCCTCCCCGCGGCGACATGTCTGCCGCCGAAACAATCTACGCTTCGCCTGCCAACGCTCACCAAAAGACTATTATTTGTACCGGTACGTAATGCGCCCACGGGTTAGATCGTAAGGTGAAAGTTCGACCAGCACCCGATCACCCTTCAAAATACGAATATAGTTCATGCGCATCTTGCCTGAGATGTGGGCCAGCACCTCATGACCGTTTTCCAGTTCAACCCGAAACATCGCATTGGGCAACGGCTCGGTGATGGTACCCTCCATCTCGATCACATCCTTCTTTTTCGACATATCACTCCTTCGGCTGCGCCGATGGCTCCAGGAAGGGACCCAGGGCCTTCAGCATCGCATCGGTGACCCATGCAATATCCTGCTGTCCGTCTATCTCATGCAACAGCCCCTGCCGCTGATAATACTCGATCAACGGCCTGGTCTGGGCAAAGTACACGTCCAGACGATGCTGGGCGGTCTCCAGCGAGTCGTCGCTCCGCTGGTAGAGTTGCCCGCCGCATGCATCACAAATTCCCGGCCGGTGGGACGGGAAATAGTATATATTATACGTGGCTCCGCAAACTTTGCAAGTCTGGCGCCCGGCAATGCGTCGCAGCAGCACGTCGTTGGGCACATACAGGTAGAGCACGGCATCGATCTTACCATTCTGTTCTGCGAGCGAGGTTTGGAGGGCCTCGGCCTGCTCCCTGGTGCGGGGAAAGCCATCGAAGATCACCCCGGCGGCGCAATCCGGTTGGGCCACGCGCTCGAGGATCATGCGGATAACCACCTCGTCCGGCACCAGTTCGCCCCGGTCCATGTACGACTTGGCGAGCATGCCCAGTTCGGTGCCTTCGCGCAGCGCTGCTCGAAAGAGATCGCCGCTGGCAACGTGGGTCAGCCCCGTGCGCTCGGCCAGCGTCTTCGCCTGTGTTCCCTTCCCTGCCCCTGGCGGCCCCAGCAAAATCACGTTGATGCTCATAGCGGCGCTCTCTTCACCTTCCCCGCACGCTTCGCCGCGTGCCAGCTTGCGCACGGACACTCATGCGTGTAACGAAGCCAGGTAGCGTGGGTCGCCCGCGAGCCACGCTACGCTGCGATGATACCACAAACGCGCCGTTTGTGTGACGGTCGGCGTCAACGACTCAGAAAGCCCTCGTAGTCGCGCATCACCAGTTGCGCTTCGAGCTGGCGCATCGTGTCGACCGCCACGCCGACGACAATGAGCAGCGCGGTGCTTCCCAGGCCGATCTGCAGCCCGGTGATGGATTGCGTGATGAAGGGCAGCACCGCAATCACCCCGAGGAAGAGCGCTCCGGCCAGGGTGATGCGGTTCAGCACCCGCATCAGGTACTGCTCGGTGTTTTTACCGGGGCGGATGCCCGGAATGAAGCCCCCGTTGCGCTGCAGGGTCTCCGGGATATCCTGTTGCTGAAACAGCACCAGGGTATAGAAATAGGTGAAGCCCACGGTCAGCAAGAAGAGCAGGGAGATGTAGACGATCCCCCCGCCCTGGCCGGTCGGATTGAACGTATTGTAGAAGAAGCCGGCGACGGCGTTGCCAAAGCCGGGGGCGCCGGGGCGATAGAACCAGGAGGCTACCACGCCGGGGAAAATAATAATGCTCTGGGCGAAGATGAGCGGGATCATGCCCGCCATGTTGACCTTGAGCGGAATATGGCTGCTCTGCCCGCCGTAGACCTTGTTGCCGCGCACGCGCTTGGCGTACTGCACAGGAATGCGCCGCTGGCCCTCCTGGATGAGCACGATCCCGACGATTGTCACCAGGGCAATGGACACGAACAGGGCCAGGCCGATGAACGTGCCCACGTCGCCGGTCTGGCTGATCTGCACGCCCTGGACGATCACCGCCGGCAGGCGCGAGACGATGCCGCCGAAGATGATCACCGAGATGCCCTGGCCGATGCCGCGCTCATTGATCAGTTCGCCCATCCACACCAGCAGCATCGTGCCGGCGACCATGCTGGTCAGAATGGTAAAGGTCGGCAGGAAGTTGTTGACGATATCGAAGGGCGTTCGGAAGAGCGACTGCCCTGCGCCGAAGCTGCGCTCAATGGTCAGGGTCTGGCCATAGGCCTGAAGGTAAGCCAGGGGGATGGTCAACCACATCTGATAGCGGTTGAGCTTGATCCGGCCCTGCTCGCCCTCGCGCTGCAGTTCCTGGAGCGCGGGGATGAGCGGCTGAAGCAACTGCATAATAATCGACGCAGTGATATAGGGGTAGACCCCCATCGCCGCCACCGAGAAGTTCTGCAGCGCGCCGCCGGCGAAGAGGTTGAGCAACTGGGCCAACTGATTGGTGGCCAGGGCCTCCTGGAGTTGGGCCAGTGACGCCGGGTTGATATTCGGCACCGGAATATGCGCGATCAGGCGGAAGATCAGCAGCATCCCCAGCGTAAAGAGGATGCGCCGTCGCAGATCGGGCAACTGAATGGCGCGAATGAGAGCCTGAAGCATCGTCGCGTGTTCCTCGCTCCCCGCGCGTCCTCACGGATGCGCGGGGAGTTGTTGGCGGATACCCGTAGGGCAAACACCCTTGATCGTCAACGCGTCTCGGCCCGAGTCTTCTTTGCCGCGGCGTTGCGCATCGAGGGATTAGGCCCCCGCGAGCGGGAATGGCGCTCGATCGTCAGCGGCAGTTCCACCACTGTTCCGCCGGCGGCCTCGATCTTCTGACGGGCGCTGGCGCTGAACTTGTGGGCATGCACCGTCAACGGGCCGGTCAGTTCGCCATCGCCGAGGATCTTCACCGGCAGGGCCTTGCGCCGCACGACCCGCGCCTCCAGCAGCGCTGCCGGTGTCACCACCACATCGGCGGGCCAGGCGGCGAGCCGCCCGACGTTCACCGTCTCATACTCCACCCGGAAGATGTTGGTGAAGCCCCGCTTGAACGGCATGCGCTTGACCAGGCGGTTCTGCCCGCCCTCGAAGGTGCGGTACGGCCCGGGGCCGCTGCGGGCCTTCTGGCCCATCATCCCTTTGCCGGCGGTCTTGCCTTTGCCCGAGCCGTGGCCGCGGCCCACGCGCCTGGACTTGCGATTGGCGCCCTCGGCGGGCTTCAAGTCGTGCAGTTTCATGCGGCCACCTCATCGGGAAGCTCTTCGACCTCCACCAGGTGCCGCACTTTGAACAGCATACCCCGGATGGAGGGATTATCGGGCTTGATCACCGACTGGCCCAGCTTGCGCAGCCCCAGCGAGCGGATAGTATCCTTCTGGTCCTGCGCATAGCCAATCGTACTCTTGCGATAGGTAATGCGGAGCTTGCTCATACCGCGGCCTCCTCGCTCGCCGGCGCGCGGCGGCTGCGCCGCGCGGCCAGTTCGTGCGGCGTCATATCGCGGCGCCGGGCCATCTCGCTCAGCGAGGTCATTTCGCTCAGGGCCTGGAAGGCCGCCTTGACGACGTTCACCGGATTGTTGCTGCCGTAGACCTTGGAGAGCACATCCTTGATCCCCGCGGCTTCAACCACCGGGCGAACGCCGCGGCCAGCGATCACGCCGGTGCCGGGCGCGGCGGGCCGGATCATGACCCTGGTGGCGGAAAACTTCGCCAGCACCTCGTGGGGGACGGTTCCACCCACCAGCGGCACGCGGATCAGGTTCTTCTTCGCAGCTTCCGTACCCTTACGGATCGCCTCGGGCACTTCGGCGGCCTTCCCCATGCCCACGCCCACATGGCCCTTGCCATCACCAACGACGACCACCGTGCTGAAGCTGAAGCGCCGGCCACCCTTCACCACTTTGGACACGCGATTAATCTGTACGACGCGCTCTTCAAGATCGAGCCCATCGGGGTTGATTCGTTCTCGGTTCACGCTTCCTCCCACAACGGTGGCGACTAGAAATTCAGGCCGGCTTCGCGCGCCGCCTCGGCGAGCGCCTTGACGCGCCCGTGGTACTTATAGCCGCCCCGGTCAAACACCACTTTCGTCACCCCGGCCGCCAGCGCCCGCTCGGCGACCAGGCGCCCAACCAGAGCCGCTGCCTGGGTCTTGGTCTTACCCTCACCGCTCCAGCCCTTCTCGATGGTCGAGGCGGCCACCAGCGTGCGGCCCTCAGTATCATTGATGACCTGGGCGTACATGTGCGCATTGCTACGGAAGACGCACAGGCGCGGGCGTTCGTGTGTGCCGCTCACGCGCTTGCGCAGGCGCCGATGACGTCGAAGGCGCAGTTCGCGCGGAGTTCGCCTACCCATAGTTATGTTACCCTTGCACTAGCGATGGAGACAGCATCCCCCATCGACGAGCATCGGAATGGCGCCGGCGGTTCTGAACCTGTGGGGCGCCTGGAACCGCATGCGCCTTACCTGGCCTTACCGGCCTTGCCGGCCTTGCGGCGGATCTTCTCCTCCGCGTACTTAATGCCCTTGCCCTTATAGGGCTCCGGCGGGCGCAGGCTGCGGATGCGGGCCGCTTCCTCGCCAACCACCTGCTTATCGATCCCGCGCACCAGCAGGCTCAACGGTTCACTGGCGCTCTTGCGCTCGCCAACCACATACTGCACGTTGGGCGGAGGATCGATGCGCACCTGGTGCGAAAAGCCCAGGTTGAGCACCAGCGTCTGGCCCTCCAGAGCCGCGCGATAGCCAACGCCGTTGATCTCCAGGGCCCGCGTCCAGCCGTCGGTCACCCCGACGATCATGTTGCTGAGGAGAGTGCGCGTCAGGCCGTGGAGCGCCTTGTGCTGCTTGTTGTCCGATGGCCGATTGACCGTCAGGGTGCCATTTTCCTGGGTGATGATCATGTCAGGGTGGAGTTGCTGGGTCAGGGCGCCTTTCGGCCCCTTGACCGTCACCTGGTTCCCCTCGTCGATGGTCACCTGGACGCCTTTCGGCACGGCGATCGGCTTTTTTCCAATTCGCGACATATCAGCTTCCTCCCCTACCAGACGTAGCAGAGCACCTCACCGCCCACGCGCTCGCGCCAGGCATCGTGGCCGGCCAGCACCCCTTTGGGAGTCGAGAGAATGCTCAGACCGAGGCCCCCGCGCACCCGCGGAATGTCCTCGCGTTTGGTATAGATACGCAGGCCGGGCTTGCTCACCCGGCGCAGGCCGGTGATCGCCGGCCGGCGGTCGGGCATATACTTGAGCGTGATGGAAAGCGTATGGTATGGCTTTCCTTCAATCACGGCGTAATCTTTGATGAACCCCTCGCGCTTGAGAATATCGGCAATGGCCAGCTTCATCTTCGACGAAGGGATATTGACAACGCTTTGACGCGCCATGCAGGCATTGCGAATGCGCGTCAGCATATCGCCAATCGGATCGTTAACGCTCACCGGGAGCCTCCTCACACGTCGGGCGCCGGTTGCTGGCTAGCACGCTCCCCGCGCGGCATCGAGCGCGGCTGCTCGGGGTCTGCGCGGGGGCGTGGCACAACCGGGCCACACCGCATCTGCTATGTATCTGCCATCCCACGTCTACCAGCTCGATTTGACCACGCCCGGAATGAGTCCTTTCAGGGCGTGTTCCCGAAAGCAGATGCGGCACATGCCGAATTTTCGCATATACGCCCGCGAGCGGCCGCAGATTTTACAACGGTTGTACTCACGCACCTTAAACTTCTGCGGGCGTTGCGCTTTGACGATCCAGGATGTCTTCGCCAAGGGTGTTCCTCCTAACATGTTGGGCTGGTGAGCGCGCGCTCCTGGCCCAGACTAATCGCGAAATGGCATACCGAGGCGCTTGAGCAAGGCATAGGCATGCTCATCGTTGGTGGCGCTGGTGACGATCACCACCTCGAGGCCTCGCAACTTATCGATCTTATCGTAGTCAATATCTGGGAAGACGATCTGCTCGCGCAGCCCCAGACTGAAATTGCCTCGTCCATCAAACGAACGCCGGCTCACCCCGCGGAAGTCGCGGATACGGGGGAGAGCCAGGTTGACGAGCCGGTCGAAAAAGTCGTACATCCGATCGCCGCGGAGCGTCACCATCGCCCCGATGGCCATACCCTCACGGAGCTTGAACGAGGCGATCGACTTGCGGGCGCGGGTAATCACCGGCTTCTGCCCGGTAATCGTCGTCAGATCGTTCACGGCGGCATCGAGGGCCTTGGCGTTCTGCACCGCCTCGCCGACACCGACATTGACCACGATCTTGGTCAGCCGGGGCACTTGCATCACCGACGAGAACTTGAACTCTTCCTTCAGGGCAGGCACAATCTCCTGCAAGTACTTCTCACGCAATCGAACCATGGTTATGATCTCCAGGGGCTTCACCTGAACAACGGGGAAGCCGGGCTTCCCCGTGACCCGGCCCACCGGGGGCAAAGCGGAGGCGCGACGCGGAGGAAACGGGTTTCCCGACGCCCCGACGTACCGGAAGGAGGGTGCGCGCTCCGGCCCCGAGCTACTTATCCACGATCGCGTCGCAGGCCTTGCAGAAGCGCACCTTGCGCGGCCGGCCCTTATGATCGGTCTCCTCCAGGAAGCGATGGCCCGTCCGTGATGCGCGCCCGCAACTGGGGCAGATGAGCATCACGTTGGACACGTGGAGCGGCGCTTCCATCTCGATAATGCCACCGGGTTTACCGGGGCCGCGCGCCTTCATATGGCGCTTGACAATGTTCAGGCCCTCAACCACCACACGCTCCTCACGGGGGAGGGCGCGCTTGATCTTGCCCTTGCGGCCCTTATCTTTCCCGGCGATGACCAACACCTCATCACCAGTTTTCACGTGCATAGGGGTACCTGCGTTTCCAACTCAGATGTCCATGCGGCTCCGCCGCACAACGCCGCAATGAAAATAAGGTTGTTCTTGGGAGGGCTGCCAAACCCTCCCACGGGCGGGGTATGGGGAAACCGGGTTTCCCCATACCCCTGCGTAAGGGCCAGGCCCTCCCGCGGGTGGGGGCGTGGGGAAACCCGGTTTCCCCACCCCCCTCCTCAGAGGGACTATGTTCACGTTAGAGCACTTCGGGCGCCAGCGAGACGATGCGCATGAACTGCTTCTCGCGCAGTTCGCGGGCCACCGGCCCGAAGATGCGCGTGCCGCGCGGATTGTTCTCTTTCCCGATAATCACGGCGGCATTATCATCGAAGCGGATGTGCGAACCATCGGGCCGGCCATACTCTTTGGCCGTGCGGATAATCACCGCGCGCACCACCTCGCCCTTCTTCACCGCGCCGCCCGGCGTGGCCTGCTTCACCGTCGCGACAATAATGTCGCCGACGCGGCCATACTTCACCACCGATCCCCCCAGGACGCGGATGCACATGATCTCTTTGGCACCCGTATTATCGGCGACCTTCAGACGGGTCTGCACCTGGATCATTGCGCTTACTCCTCACCACGCTGCAGGATCTCCACCACCCGCCAGCGCTTGGTGCGGCTCAGGGGACGGGTCTCCTCGATGCGCACGACATCGCCCACTTTGCAGGCATTCTCCTCATCGTGGGCGTGAAACTTGCTGGTCTTCCGAATGATCTTGCGGTAGAGGGGATGGGGCTTGAGATAGTCCACCGCAACGACCACTGTCTTCTCCATCTTATCGCTCACCACGCGCCCGACCTTCTGGGTGCGGCGCACGGTAGCGGGCTGCTCAACCTCACTCATAGCCCAGCTCCTGCTCCAGTTCCCGCTCGCGCAGGATGGTCTTGATCCGCGCGATCTCCTTCTTCACCTGGCGGGGGCGCGACGTATTGGTGAGGCTCCCGGTGACTTTCTGGAAGCGCAGGTTAAACAGCTCTTCGTAATGAAGCTTGAGCTGCTCGCGCAACTTCGCGTCGTCCAGATTGCGCAACTCACTCGCTTTCGCCACTGCTCACCTCCGGCTCCACATCATCGCGCGTGATGATCTTGCACTTGATCGGCAATTTCTGGGCGGCGCGGCGCAGCGCTTCCATAGCCACCTCTTCGCGCACGCCGGCCAGTTCGAACATCACGCGGCCGGGCTTAACCACGGCCACCCAGTGATCCACACTGCCTTTACCGCCGCCCATACGTGTTTCAGCAGGCTTCTGGGTCACCGGTTTATCGGGAAAGATTCTGATCCAGACTTTCCCCCCTCTTTTTACGTAACCGGTGATCGTGCGGCGGGCCGACTCGATCTGCCGACTGGTGATCCACACCGGTTCGAGCGCCATGAGACCATACTCGCCAAAGGCCACGCTGTTGCCGCGGTAGGAGAGGCCCTCGCTTCGCCCCTTCTGTTGTTTGCGGTATTTGGTGCGTTTAGGAAGCAGCATGGTCACCCCTCCTCGAACGGCGCTCGCCGCGCTCGCCGCGCTCGCTGCGCTCGCCGCGCTCAGGGGCCGCCGCGCTCACCTGCTGCTCCACCTGGGCCTTCCCAAGCTGATCGGGGAACACCTCGCCCTTGTAGATCCAGACCTTCACGCCGATGCGCCCATAGGTGGTATGGGCATGCACGGTTGCGTAGTCAATATCGGCGCGGAGGGTATGGCGGGGCACGCGGCCCTCACTCTCATTCTGCACGCGGGCCATTTCGGCGCCGCCCAGGCGCCCTGAGCAGCGGATGCGCACGCCCTGGGCGCCCAGGCGCATGGCGCGCTGCACCGCCTGCTTCATCGCGCGTTTATAGCTGACCCGTTTGTTGATCTGCTCGGCAATGCTCTCGGCGACCAGTTGCGCGTCCAGTTCCGGCTGGTGGATCTCCTGAATGTTCAGTTTGATCTTTTTTCCGGTACGCTTTTCCAATGTGCTCTTCAGTTGATCAACATTGGTGCCGCGCTTGCCGATCACGATTCCCGGCTTGGCGGTGTAAACCGTCACTTCGATCTTATTCGCCGAACGCTCGATCTCGATGCGCGAGACACCAGCGTTGGCCAACTCCTTGGCGATCAACTTGCGCAACTCCAGATCCTCGTGGAGTTGTTGAGTGTACATATCCCGCTCGGCAAACCATGTCGACTGCCAGGTCTTGATGTAGCCGAGGCGAAAGCCGATCGGATGAACTTTGCGTCCCAAGAGAGCCTCCTCCTGGCAGGTTACTCGTCCGCTTCGTCGTCAACGATCACCGTAATATGGGTCGTTGGCTTGCGGATCTGGTTTGCCATCCCGCGCGCGCGGGGCATGAACCGCTTGAGCACCGGCCCCTGGTCGGCGTAGATGTACTTAATGACCAGGGAGCTCCGGTCCATTTCGAAATTATGTTCCGCGTTTGCCGCGGCCGACTTGATCGTGCGGGCCACCTCGCGGGCCGCCTTCTGCGGCATATAGTCCAGGGTTGCCAGGGCCTTATCCACCGGCATCCCCCGCACCACATCCATCACCAGGCGAACCTTTAACGGCGAAATGCGCACGTAGCGAGTAACTGCTTTGACTTCCATAGGTGTACTCGTTGGCGCCCCTTCAAACGCGACGCGCGACAAACCTGACCATTGTACCACACATGGGCGTCACTTCATTTTGCCGCGCTTATCGGCCTTCTTGCCGCCATGGCCGCGGAACAGCCGGGTCGGGGCAAACTCGCCGAGTTTGTGCCCAACCATGTTCTCGGTAATGTACACCGGTACGTGGCGCCGGCCATCGTGTACCGCAATGGTATGGCCGATCATCTGCGGGAAGATGGTCGAGTCGCGCGACCAGGTGCGCAGCACGCGCTTCTCGTTGGTGCGGTTCATGGTCTCGACGCGCTCGAGCAGCTTGATATCCACGTACGGTCCCTTCTTCGACGAACGGGACATATGAATGAAGCCTCCTTAAACTGCTGCTAGGGCTTGCGCCGGCGGATAATAAAGCGATCGGAACGCTTGTTGTTCCGCGTCCTCACGCCACGGGCCGGCTTGCCCCATTTGGTCTTGGGCGTGCTCATACCGATCGGCGCGCGGCCCTCGCCACCGCCGTGGGGATGGTCGCGCGGGTTCATCGCCGAGCCACGGACGCGGGGGCGCCGGCCGAGCCAGCGGGCGCGCCCGGCTTTGCCAATGCGGATGTTTTGATGATCCACATTGCCGACCTGGCCGATGGTTGCCATGCAGCGGAGATGGATCATGCGAATCTCGCCGGAGGGCATACGCAGGGTGGCATAATCGCCCTCCTTGGCCATCACCTGCGCGGCGGTGCCGGCGCTACGCACCAGCACCCCGCCGCGGCCGATCTCGAGCTCCACGTTATGCACCTGCGTACCGAGCGGAATGGCGCTCAGGGGCAGGGCGTTGCCCACGCGAATATCGGCATTGGGGCCGCTCATCAGCACGTCGCCGACGCTGAGGCCCACCGGCGCGATAATGTAGCGCTTCTCGCCATCGGCGTAGGCCAGGAGGGCGATGCGCGCCGAGCGGTTGGGATCGTACTCGATCGCCTGGACGCGGGCCGGAATGCCGTGCTTGTTGCGTTTAAAGTCAATGATGCGATAAAAACGCTTATGCCCGCCGCCGCGATGCCGGGTGGTGATACGGCCCTGATTGTTCCGCCCGGCGCGCTTGCGCAGCGGCTCAATCAGCCCCGGTTCCGGGCGTTTTCCTCTGGTCAATTCATCGAAGGTCGAGACCGACATATTGCGCCGGCCCGCCGAGGTTGGCTTGTATTTTCGCACACCCATGGTTCTTCTCCCTGGCGGGTGAGGGCGCCGATCCCTTCCGACGCCCGTTGTGTCGCGCCGTTCGGGCGGTTGTCGCGCTACCGTGCTGGCAACGCGACGCCCCTGGCGCCTAACGTGAAAATGGGGAAACCGGATTTCCCCACGCCCCTGCCCCCGGGAAGGTGAGGGCGCAGCCCGTGCGCAGGGGTCTGGGGAAACCCGGTTTCCCCAGACCCCCACCCGGTGGGAGGGGTTGGGAGGGCTACGCCCTCCCGAGAATTATGTTCATCCCGTCAGTGTGCGGCGCGAGCCGCATGGACGGCTGATGAGAACGCGGTTGTAAACCTGTCAGGCGCGGCGCAGGAGCGCGCTCAACAATCGAGAAACTCCTGGCGCCGCGGGCGGAACGGGAGTCGTGGAGAGGCCAGGCCGCTCCACGCTCCTCCAACGGCAACGCCAGCGCGAACCATGGCCTAGCTCTCGAAGACCTCGATCCGGTCGCCCGGCGCGAGGGTGACAATCGCCTTCTTCCAGTCGCGCGTATAGCCCGTCTCGCGACCGCGGCGCTTCAATTTGCCGCGCACGTTCATGGTATGCACCTTCGTCACCGTGACATCGAAGATCGTCTCGACGGCGCGCTTGATTTCCGGCTTGCTCGCGGTGCGCAGCACCTCGAAGGAATACTTGTTGTCAACCATCAACACAGTATTCTTCTCGGTGATGAGCGGGCGAATGATAATCTCATGGGGCGTTGGCATGGCAGCACCTATTCCTTATCACTGACCGTCGCGCCAGCGCCCAGAATACCCTCGACCACGGCGACGGCGGCCCGGGGCATCACGATGTTGTCGTAGGAGAGCAAATCACGCACGTTCAGGTAGCTCGCCAGGATGGTCTTGACCGCGGGCAAGTTATTGGTCGAACGCTGGACGGTCAGGTTATCCGGGCTTTTGCTGTCAATGACGATCAGCGTCTTGCCGCTCAGGCCGTGGGCCTGCAGGAAGGCAAGCGCGTCTTTGGTGCGCGGTCGCTCAAAGCGCAGCGCATCTATGAAGCGAATTTGCTCGGCAGCGTACTTGGCCGAGAGGGCCGAACGGACGGCCAGCCGGCGCATCTTGCGCGGCATCTGCTGCCGGTACGAGCGCGGATGCGGGCCATGGGCGATGCCGCCGCCCTTACGATGCGGGGCGCGAATGGAGCCCTGGCGGGCGCGCCCGGTCCCCTTCTGGCGATAGAGCTTGCGGGTCGAGCCGCTGACTTCGCCGCGACCGCGGGTGTTATGCGTACCCAGGCGCGCATTGGCCTGCTGCATCACCACGTACTGGTGCATAACCGGCACATTGGGGGTGATGCCGAAGACATACTCACTGAGTTCGATGCTCCCCACCAGCTCGCCGGCCTGATTGTAAAGCGACGTTTGCATCGGTATCACCTCTTACTGCTTCACGGCGCGGCGGATGTGGAGCAACCCATTGCGCGCACCCGGAACGGACCCCTTGACCAGCAGCAGATTGCGCTCGGGGATGACCTCGACGACCTCGAGGTTCTGCACGGTCACCCGCTTGCCGCCCATGCGTCCGGCCATCTTCTGGCCCTTCCAGACGCGGCCAGGGGTGGTGCCGGCGCCGATCGAGCCAGGGGCGCGATGCCGGTCGCTCTGGCCGTGGGTCTTGGGGCCACCCCGAAAGCCGTGGCGCTTGACCACGCCGGCAAAGCCGCGGCCCTTGGAGGTGCCCGAGACATCAACTTTCTGCCCGGCCCGGAACAGGTCGACGTTGATCACCTCGCCGACGGTGTGCTCTTGCGGATTATCGGCGCCAAACTCGCGCAGGACGCGCAGCATCACGCCAGCGCCCTTGAGGTGGCCCTGCTGGGGCCGGGTCAACTTTCGTGCCGGCACCTCTTCGAAGCCGAGCTGCACCGCCGCGTAGCCATCGCGCTCGACCGTGCGCACCTGGGTGACCACGCACGGCCCGGCGCTAATGACGGTCACCGGGATAACCTCACCGTTTGGGGTGAAGACCTGCATCATGCCAACTTTTCGGCCCAACATTCCATGAACCATGATGATCACCTCCGCAGCATGCGTCTCTGCGCAGCGGCTGCATGTTCTTCTGGCTTCCCTGGACATGGTTCACGCCTGCGTGAGCGTTGGAGGAGCGCGAGGGGGCTACGCCTCCCTGCGCTTCCGTCTTGAGAGGGCGCAGCCCTCCCAAACCCTCCCGCGGGCGGGGGGATAGGGAAACCCGGTTTCCCCAGACCCCTGCGCTGCGCCCTCCCCTTCCCGGGGGCAGGGGCGTGGGGAAACCCGGTTTCCCCACCCCCGTCGCCGAGGGTTTATTTTCACGTCAGGCCGCGCAGCGAAATCATGCCTTACGCTGTTGCATGCAACTTCACGAGCGTGTCTGGAAGAGCGACGGAGCGCTCGCGTTCGCACCAATGCGTGAAGCCATTACAGCTTGATCTCGATATCCACGCCAGCGGGCAGGTTGAGCTTCATCAGCGCGTTGATGGTTTGCTGGCTCGGATCGAGCACGTCGATCAATCTTTTGTGTGTTCTTATCTCAAATTGTTCCTGCGAGTCCTTATCGATAAAGCCCGAGCGAATAACGCTGAACTTCTCGATCCTGGTAGGCAGGGGCACCGGGCCGGCCACCAGCGCGCCGGTGCGTTCGGCTGCCTCGACGATCTGGCGCGCGGACTGATCGAGAATCTTATGGTCGTACGCCTTGAGGCGGATACGCACCTTTTGCCTGGCCATAGGTTTCCTCTATCGCAAGACGGCGGGGCGAGGCCGGGGCCTCGCCCCGCCGAGAACGCCCGACTATTCAATAATCCTGGTGACGACGCCCGCGCCGACGGTGCGCCCGCCCTCGCGGATGGCGAAGCGCAGGCCCTCTTCGATGGCCACCGGCACGATCAACTCCACCCCCATCACCACATTATCCCCCGGCATCACCA
>DAOTYR010000434.1:0-4057 GCA_034434655.1 Chloroflexaceae bacterium | reverse complement strand
CTAAGAACCGGATACCCTGGCCGCAGCCGACCGGCGCCGCGCGCGCCCTGGCTGCGGCGGTGCGACAGAGCCGGAACATCGAGGAATGCAATGCTTGAAATTGAAGTTGCTGTCGCGAAAGTCGCTCACCACGGCAGTGGCGAGAGTGGCGATACCCTGGAGATGATCGAGCGGCCCGGCGGTGGCTTCTCGTTTGTGTTGATTGATGGCGAGGGGACCGGTCGCGGCGCCAAGACGCTCAGCAATCTCCTCGCCACCCGCGCCATCACCCTGCTGAAAGATGGCGCGCGTGATGGCGCCGTCGCTCGCGCCGTGCACGACTATCTGTACACCTACCGCGCCGGTCAGGTGGCCGCGACGTTGAACATCCTGTCGGTGGATTATCAGAGCGGCAAGATCTGCATGTCGCGCAATAACCCGGCGCCGTTTTTTGTCATAACCCCCCAGGGACTGCACAGCTACAGCGAACCTTCGACGCCGATCGGGTTGCAGCCCATGACCAGACCGAACATCACCGAACTGCCGGTTGAGCCGTACACCTACATCGTGGTCTTCACCGATGGATTAACCCGCGCCGGTGAGCGTTATGGCGAGGATCTGGCGCTGGGCAACTTTCTGTCCGGCTGGCCGGCGGCGGCGGGGCGCTCGGCCAGCGAATTGACCGAGGAGTTGTTGCGTCGGGCGTTGGAACTGGATCGTGGCGAACCGGCCGATGATATGAGCATTCTGACCATGGCCGTGCTCCCGCGCCCGGCGACGCTCAAGGTTCGCCGGCTCCGGGCCAGTCTGCCCTTCGAGGCCCCTGTCGGGCCGGCCCCCGATGTGCGCGCCGCCGATGCTGATGAGGGTTGACGCCCGCCTATGAAACCGCCCTTCTCGCCTGAACGGCGCCCCTACCGCACGGCGCGCGAACGGGTGGCGGCCCGGCGCGCAGCCCGGGGCCAGGTTGCTCCTCGACGGAAGTCGCTGGCGCTTCCTGGGGTGGCCCTCCTGCTGGTCGCGCTCCTCGTCGCCCTCCTCGCCGTGGGCCTCTGGAGTTGGATCGGCGGTACGCTACGCGCCTTTCAGCAGGAGGATCCCCGCCAGTCTGCCACTGCTACCGGCAGAGCGGCCTTCGACGCCGGGGCGCTGCCCCAGGATCTCCGTGAGCCGTTCAATGTGCTGCTCATCGGTGTTGATCGCCGTCCTGACCCCGAGGAAGGCGCGCGCAGCGATACGCTGATCCTCGTTCACGTCAACCCTGCCGGGGGGTGGGCCGGGATGCTTTCCATTCCCCGCGACTCGGTGGTGCAGATCCCTGGTCTGGGAACGGCCAAGATCAACGCCGCCTACGCCCACGGCTACAATAACCCCGAGGCGCTCTACGGCCCGGGCGTCGCACCCGAAGCCGCCGGGGGCGCCCTGGCTGCCGAAACCGTCGCCGGCTTCCTCGGGGTCGAGGTGGACTACATCGCCCAGGTTGATTTTCACGGCTTCCAGCGTCTGGTGGACACCCTCGGCGGCATCCCGATCAATGTCGAGCGCCCGATCTTCGATGCCACCTATCCGTCCGAGGACTACGGCTACGAGCGCCTCTACATCCCCGCCGGCCTGCAGGTGATGAACGGCGATCTGGCCCTGCGCTACGCCCGCACCCGCCACGCCTCCAGCGACTTCGACCGCTCGCGACGCCAGCAACAGGTGCTCCGGGCCATGCTCCACGAGGTGCGCGCCCGCGGTTTGCTGAGCCAGGCCGCGCTGCTCCCCGAACTGGTGCGCGATCTGCAGGAGAGCGTCAGTACGACCCTGCCGCTCAGCGACCTCAACACCCTGCGTGGCCTGGCCGCCCTGGCCCAGCGCCTGGATGCGGAACGTATTCTGACCCTGAGCATCAATCCCAACGATGTGGGCATCGTCTGGGAGAGCGGTTCGGATATCTACTGGGACCCGGCCGACGTGGCGGCGCAGGTGGCGCGGCTACAGGCTGGTCCGGGCGCCGAGGTCGAACATGCTCGCGTTCAGGTGCTCAACGGCGCCGGCGTGCCCGGGCTGGCGGGGCGGGTGACCGCCCGGCTGGCGGCCCAGGGCTTTAGCCTGGCCGACCCCGGCGATGCCCCGCGCATCTACGAGCGTAGCCAGTTGATTGATTACCGGGGACGACCCGAGACCCTGCGCCGCCTGGTTGAGACGCTCGGCCTGGACCCCGGCGATGTCTACACCGTGCCGCCGCCCGGTGCGCCATCCGGTGAGGGAGCGGACCTGGTGCTCATTCTGGGGGAGAATTATCAGCCGGTCTGGGCCGGCGAGTAGTTCTGTCCCTTCGACGCGCGACACGGGGCAAACTGGATGCCTGGAGCGTTTCTCGGCGCGCTTATGGTCTTTGAGCAAGTACTCCGCTTCACCTGGTCCTTTGGAGCGGGGTGTGGGGAAACCGGGTTTCCCCACACCCCCGCCCGCGGGAGGATGTGCGAGGGCGCAGCCCTCCCAGGCGGTCCGAAGGTTGAGGCAAAGACACAAAGGCGCAGCGGGAAGCGTGCCGGATGTGACGGGCTACCCCGCGTGCGCGCTTTGTGTCTCTGCGTCTTTGCGTCTTTTGAGCCGTAGGGTTCCCGCTACTGCGGCAGGCGCTCGAGGAACTCAAGCAGCGCCGCGTTGAAGGCCTCGGGTTGCTCCAGGTTGCTCAGATGTCCCGCTGCGGGAATGCGCCTGAGGGTGGCGTTGGGCAGCGCCGCCGCCAGTCGCTCGGCCTCGGCCGGTGGGGTCAACCCGTCCTCTTCACCAACGATCACCAGCGCCGGAACGTCAATGCCGGGCAGGTCGGGGCCGGAGTCGACCCGCGCGGCCATACCGCGCAGGGCGCCGGCGATGCCATCGGGGCTGTTGGCCGTGATCAGCCTCCGTAGCGTGTCGCGCACCTCCGGCGTGGCGCCTGCCGCGACCAGACTGGGGATCATCTTGTCGGCAATGGCCCCGGCGCCCTGATCCTCGGCCAGGCGCGCGTTGGTTTCGCGGGTCACGCGCCCTTCCTCGCTATCGGCGCCGGCGCGCGTGTCGGCCAGAACCACGGCCGCCACCTTGTCGCGGTGGCGGCGCCAGAAGGCGAAGGCGATGTATCCGCCCATCGAGAGGCCCACCACCACTGCTCGTGGCACATCCAGATGTTCCAGCAAGGCTGCCGCGTCATCGGCCAGCGTATCCATCAGATAGGGGCCAGGAGGTGCGTCGCTGCCGCCAAAGCCCCGCAGGTCGGGGGCAATCACCCGGTAGCGGCTCTGCAGCGCCTCGATTTGCGGTTGCCACATCGCCGCGCTCAGCGGAAAGGCGTGCAACAGCAGCACCGCCGGTCCCGTCCCCACATCATCGAAGCGCACGCGGATCCCGTTGAGGTTGGCCTCCATGCGATCCTCTCCTTCGTCAGGCATGGTCCAGAAGCGGCCATGCCAGTTTGACCGTTGCTCAACACCTGAGGTGAACATGGGGGAACCAGGTTCCCCCATACCCCCGCCCGCAGGAGGGCCTGGCCCTCAAGCAGGGTATGGGGCAACCGGGTTGCCCCAGGCCCCCGCCCGGTGGGCGGGCACAGCCCTGACGCAGGGGGCTGGGGCAACCCGGTTGCCCCAGGCCCCCGCCCGGTGGGCGGGCGCAGCCCTGACGCAGGGTATGGGGCAACCGGGTTGCCCCAGGCCCCCGCCCGGTGGGCGGGCGCAGCCCTGACGCAGGGGGCTGGGGCAACCGGGTTGCCCCATGCCCCCGCCCGCGGGAGGGTGTGGGCGGGCGCAGCCCTCCCAGGAACAATCTTATGTTCATCCCGTCGGGGTGCGGCGGAGCCGCACGGACGGCTAACGTGAACATAGGCTGCTCACCTACGCGCATGCGGCGCTGAACCCCCCCTCCTAACCTCCCCCCGCTGGGGGGAGGAGCCGGACTCCCTCCCCCCAGCGGGGGGAGGAGCCGGACTCCCTCCCCCCAGCGGGGGGAGGGCTGGGGAGGGGGGCAGTCACCTTGCCCGCGGAGACGCGACGAGGGCGGGCCGCCCGCGCTCCCAGGCGATGTTCATCGGGCGTTGTGCGCGAATCGC
>DAOTYR010000433.1:0-2162 GCA_034434655.1 Chloroflexaceae bacterium | reverse complement strand
GTACCAGAAGCGCGCCGTGTTGATCAGCCGGATGGACAGCCAGTTTTGATGATGGGTGCAGTACGCCGGGCGCGGCAGGATGCGGTTGCCCGGTCCCAGGGCCAGGGTAGCGATACGAAAGGGCAGCGACAGCAGCCCGATCCAGAGCGTATACCCGGCGCGCAGGGCCAGGTGCGGCGAGGGTTCGGGCACGTACCACGCGCTAGCGCCAAGCCCGTGATAGGCATCACCGAGGAGCAGCATCGTCCGGGCCAGCGCCGGTTGCTCGCCGATGCGGACGGCAAAGGCGAGACTCTGGCGGAGGGCCTCAATCGCCGGCGCGTGGCGACCCAGTTCGAGGTGGGCCTGCCCCAGGCTCTGCCCTACCTGCGCCGCCAGATCCGGTTCCAGGTCCTCATAGGCGCGGAGCGCCTCCAGGTGGGTGGTGGCCTCGTCGAGGCGGCGCGCGGCCAGCAGGGCGCGGGCGCGCAGATACTGCGCCCAGCGGCGGTGGCGTGATCCCAGCACCGCGTCGGCAATGGCTGCGCCGGCCATCTGCGCGAGCCGCTCCAATTCCGCCAGACGATGAACGGCTTCGAAGTGCGCAAAGGTGGCGCGGAGTTCGTCAAGGCCGCGATCGGGAGCGACGTGCAGCAGATGGTACAACGATTCGCGGCGCAGCAAGTCGGCCTGGGCAGTCAGCGGCGCCGCGCTCAGGGCCGTGCTCTCGGGCAAGAGCGGCATGGCTCCGCTCGCCGCGTCTGGGGGCGCGGCGCGCTGCGTGAAGTGATGATAGAGGCGCCAGTGCAGCGTCTCCAGGTCGTCGGGCCGGTCGCGGCGCCACACCGCAAGGAGCGCCTGGCGCACCTGATCGGCATAGGCGAGGCGACCGTCGCCCAGATCGCGCGCAAAGCTCAGCCCGCGCGCCTGTTCAAACAGGTCCCCTGGCTCCAGCGCAGGCTCGCAGAGGGTCCGCAGCACCTCGATGTCGAACCAGCGGGGCAGCGCTGCGCGGCGCAGCGCCTCGGCCTGTTCGGTTCCAACTCTGCGGAAGAGTTGTTCGACCGCAGCCTCGCTCAGACGCTCTCCGCCGTGGCGCGCGCCCAGGTAGTGCGCTACCTCGGCGTGCGAGAGCGCCTCGAGGGTCAGTACGCCCAGTGTCGCTGCCCAGCTCGCGTCGAACGGGGGCAGCACACGCCCGGCCAGCACCACCACCGTGTTGCGTAACCTCCCGTCGCGGACGCGGCGCAGCAACTCCTGGCGGATCCAGCGATCGGCTACGCCCGGCAGCCAGCGCTCACTGTCGAGCGAGGCGTGTTCATAGCTGTCGAAGAGCAACAGCACCGGCGCCTGCGCGGCCAGATCCTCGAGGCATGCGAAGAACGTCCGGGTGACCCGCTCATCAATGGCCGGCAACAGACGGGGGTCATCAGTTTGAACGACGAAGAGATTGTCTTTGACCCCTGAGTGCCCGGCGCTGGCAAGCGACGGCGGCGCCGTCGCGCGCGCGCGGGCGCGGACGTTCACCGTAAGCCGCGGCGCGGTCACCTCGTTGATGGTCAGCGTCAACGGATCGAAGAACGGTGCGCCGAGCGCGTCGCGCAGTCGGCGCACCAGCGCCAGCGCATCGTAGGCCCGATCATCGCTCAGGTCAAGCAGACTGACGCGCGCCCCGAGGTGGAGCGCGTCGTCGGCGAACTGCCGCAGCAGCCAGGACTTGCCCATCCCCGGCCCGGCGCAGAGGACGAGGATCTTCGGTTCGTTGGCCCCGCTGAGGCTCCGCCGGAGCGCCTCGCGCTGCCGAGGCCGATCAATCCAGAGAGGTTGTTTCAAGGTATACCAATCCCCGTTGAACGGACTGCATGCGCATGATCGCCAGGTCGCGCGCGCCGTCCACTTAAATACAGGAGTTACGCAGTTGCCTTCCGGCAGGGAGGGGTGGAGGGCCTACGGCTCCACTAACCGCCTGGTGCCCGCCCGCGGCGGGAGGGCCGTGGGGGTTGCGCCAGGCCGCCTGGCCGCCGCGGGCGGGCAACGGGGTATGCCGGGAGGCTGCGCCTCCCCGCACCCCTCCACCGCGTACGTCCTGTTATGTGAAAGGTATTGATTCTAGGGCCGATCAATCCGCGGCTGCACCCAGTAGAGGGCCTGGGCCGCGCCCCGCCCGGCACTGACGCGCAGCA
>DAOTYR010000432.1:0-6203 GCA_034434655.1 Chloroflexaceae bacterium | reverse complement strand
CCCCCATACCCCAGCCCGCGGGAGGGTTTGGGAGGGCTGCGCCCTCCCAGGAAGGATGTTCATCCTGTCGGTGTGCGGCGCAGCCGCATGGACGGCTAACGTGAATATAGCTCCTCGGAGGGGGGGTGTGGGGAAACCGGGTTTCCCCACGCCCCCGCCCCGCAGGGGAATGGGGAAACCGGGTTTCCCCATTCCCCCACCCGCGGGAGGGTTTGGGAGGGCTTCGCCCTCCCAAGAACAACCTTAATTTTCATTGCGGCGTTGTGCGGCGGAGCCGCATGGACGGCTGAGGTGAACAGAGGCTGCTGGAGCAGGGGTGTGGGGAAACCGGGTTTCCCCATCCCCCCGCCCGCGAGAGGGTTCGGGAGGGCTGCGCCCTCCCACGAAGTATGTTCATCCCGTCGGTGTGCGGCGCGAGCTGCATGAATGGCGGATGTGATGGTCTTTGAATACATAATCCGCTCTAGCCCGCGCAGGCGGGCTTCGCATTCCATAGCCGAGGGCTTCAGCCCCACGGCCAGCCCGGTATAGCGGATGAATTGCCCAAAGACCATCAGCCCCACGGCCAGCCCGGTCTACCGGATGAATTTCTCAAAGACCATAACATAGGCCGGTGGCGCGGGCGTCCCGCCCGCGGCGCGGCTCCGCGGGCACGGTGCCGGCCCCCTCCCTGACCCGCCCCCCGCTGGTGGCGGGAACCCGGCGCCTCCCCCCAGCGGGGGGAGGCTGGGAGGGGGGCTGAACGCTGCGCACGATGGTCACGTTAGTGTATGCAGGTTCACCCATGGCATTGCGGAAACTTTCGACGATTGTCGAGCCGCGGGAGTTCTGCTACCCGTCCAATCTGCTAACCCTGTTCCGGTTGCTGCTGGTGGGGCCGACGCTGTACTTTCTGGCGCGGCCCGAGCGGCGCCGGGCCGCGCTGCTCTGCTTTGGCGCGGGCATGCTCACCGACGCTGTTGACGGGCCGATCGCCCGCGCCCGCGGCGAGGTCTCGCGCCTGGGCAAATTGATCGACCCCATCGCCGACAAACTCCTGCTCAATGGGACGGCGATCATTCTTTCGCGCACGCGGGGCTTTCCCTGGTGGGTAACCGGCCTGTTGCTCTTTCGTGACCTGGGCATCCTGACCGCCGCGGCCGTCCTGCTTCGCCGTCGCTCCCACATCACCACCGCCGAGAGCGCGGGCAAGCTGACCACCGCGCTTCTCACCGCCGCCACGCTGCTCTACATCGCCGATGGGCCGCGCAGCGGCAAGCCGGTGCTCTACCTGGCGCTCCTGCCGTTCACCCTGTCGTTTTTCCAGTACGGACGGCGCTTCCTTTCAGTGATGCGCGCGCCGCCGGATCGGTGATGCGCTTGCGGGTTAGGGCGAATAATCGTTGGCTTACTCCGGAAGCGCGGGCGGGACGCCCGCCGGGTCCTGACGTGAACATGGGGGAACCAGGTTCCCCCATCCCCCCACCCGGTGGGAGGATTTGGGAGGGCGCAGCCCTAGAGGGATGGGGACCCGGTTTCCCCATCCCCCCACCCGGTGGGAGGGTTTGGGAGGGCTGCCCCCTCCCAGGAAGAACCTTTTTTTCATCCCGTCGGTGTGCGGCATAGCCGCACGGATGGCTAACGTGAAAATAAGCCCTCGGCGAGGGGTGTGGGGAAACCGGGTTTCCCCATCCCCCCACCCGGTGGGAGGATTTGGGAGGGCGCAGCCCTCCCAGGAAGAACCTTTGTTCATCCCGTCGGTGTGCGGCACAGCCGCACGGACGGCTGATTTGAAACATGCCTCACAATTGGGGATACGAGGAGGCGCAGCCTCCCCGCATCCCCTCCACGCGCGTGCTGTCAAAGCCAGCAGCTATTCCGGTTCGCCACCGCCCTGGCGGATCTCGTTGGGGGTTTCGATCCAGCCCCGGCGCAGGGCGAAGAGCACCGCCTGGGTGCGGTCATTCAAGGAGAGTTTGCGCAGGATGGAGGAGATGTGGTTCTTCACCGTCTGGGTGCTGATGTGCAGCGCGTCGGCGATCTCCTTATTGCTGCCGCCGGCGGCGATGCGTTCAAGCACCTCGATCTCCCGTTCGCTGAGGGGGGTGAAGATCGGGAAATCGACCGCCTCGGGGTCGGTGGCGGTAGCCTGGGGCAGGTTGCGAAACTGGGTCAGCACGCGGCTGGCCACACGCGGCTCTTCGAGCACCACATCATTGATCACATACTCGCCGCGGGCCACCCGCCGCAGGGTGTCGGCCAGCGCCTGTGGCGCCACGTCTTTGGAGCGATAGGCGGCGGCGCCGGCCCGCAGCGCGTTGAAGGCCCGCTCGTCGCTCTCGTGCATGCTCAGCATCACCACGCCGATGTTGGGGTACTGGCGCCGCACCTGGCGCGTCAGGTCGCAACCGTTCATCCCTGGCAGGTTCAGGTCAACCAGCATCACATTCGGTTCCTGGCTGGAACCGGCGCTTTGCAGCCACTCGAGCGCGGCTTCGCCGCTCGCCGCCTCGCCGACGATCACGATGTCTTCCTCGGCGCCGAGGGCCCAGCGCACCCCTTGCCGGAAGAGCGGGTGATCATCAACGATCAGCAGCCTTATGGGAGGGTAGGCGGGCATGGGAGCGGCTCCTTTCCCTGTAGCTGTAGCCATTGGCGATAGGTCGTGTCAGGATCGCGCAGGCCGGTGATGCCCGCGGCGGTTAACATACGCTGTACCTCCAGCAGCGGCAACCCCACCACAGCGGTGTAACTGCCGCGCACCTCGCGCACGAAGCTCCCCCCCAGGCCCTGGAGACCATACGCCCCCGCCTTGTCGAGCGGCTCGCCCGTGGCCACATACCCGGCAATCTCCCGATCCGACAGGGGGCGAAACGCCACGTCCGCCGCCGCGACCGCCAGTTGGAGCGGCGGAGCGGGCAACGCCGGCCCCTGGCGGTAGGCCCGGAGCACGCACACCCCCGTATAGACGGTGTGAACCCGGCCGGCGAGCCGCGTGAGCATGGCCCGGGCGTGCTCCGCGTCGGCAGGCTTGTTCAGCACCTCGCCGTCAAGGACGACCACCGTGTCGGCGCCGAGCACCACGGCATCGCCCGCATGCGTCGCGGCGGCGTGGGCCTTGCGCCAGGCGCGCAAGACTGGATGGTCGGCAAGGGGTAGATCGAGGATCGGCAGAGCGGCTAGCACCTCGGGGGGCGGGGTTGCGTTGTCTTCCTCCGCGTCGGTGGCGAGGATCTCGAAACGCGCCCCCAGGGCCGCCAGTAGTTCGCGCCGGCGCGGCGAGGCGGAGGCCAGCACCAGCCGTGGGTGATCGGATTGGCGGCGCGCGGCAGACGGGGATTGCTCAGTTGCCATCGAAACAACCACGGAGCACGCAGGCACTGATCGCCCCGGCATTGCTACCGCCAGGCTGGCTGACATAATCCGCCCGATCATAACATGTGACCCTTGAAAGCGCAAGGCGCCTTGATCCCCGTAATCGTTCACGGTTCTCCTGGGAGCGCGGGTAGTTTGCCCGCGGAGACGCGATGAGGGCGGGACACCTGCGCTTCCAGGCGCATGTCGTACCTCAGGTGTGAATGGCGCACTGAGATGGGGGCCCACACAGGCGCAATCAAGGGAACCTCACGCCACGCGTGAGCGGCGCCAGCGCTGCGACGGGCTGGACCGGCCTTGATCGCGCGCAACCACCTGGCCCACGGCCCGCACCAGATCGTCAGACTCGACCGGTTTGGTCAGGAAGACATCGACACTCGCTTCCGCCGCTCGAACCGCGTCGTACTCCTTGCCGCTGGCAGTGACCATAATGATCGGCACATGATGGAAGCGCGCATCGGCGCGCACCCGTTCGGCCAGGCCGATCCCATCAAGCCGCGGCATGATCAAATCTGTCACAATCACGTCAATCGGCATCGTCTGGAGATGCTCGAGAGCCTGCACACCATCACGAGCGCAGACCACAGCGTAGCCATGCTGTTCCAGCACAAAGCTCAAGAGACGACAGTTGGGAGCGTAATCTTCGACAAGAAGTACGGTAGTCATATGGTTTGGCATCTCCCGGCACAGAAAGACTTACTCAGACGCCAGTGGTTATGATCCGGCATAGTAGTGTAGGTAACGGTATCCATCAGGCGGCGGATCAAGAACAGCCCGTAGCCATGCACGCGCACCTGATCCAGATCCGGTTCAGGAACACGTTCGAGATCGAAAGGTATGCCGTTATCATAGAGATCGATCTGCAACAATCGGCGCTCGAAATATACGATCATCTCGACAAGAATGCGTCCCTGGTCAAAACTCTTGTAGGCGTGATGAATGATGTTGGTGCAGGCTTCGTGCGTTGCCAGTTGCACCGTGTAGATCAGCGTCTCCAGATCAGCGACCCCCTCGGCAAGATGCAGCATGTCGGCAAGGCTCTCGCTAACCAGGTGCAGATAGGCATAGCGGGCTGGAAGATCTAGACGGACGAACTCAGGGGACCCCAGTGTCACATCGCCACTCCTTTGATCACTACAATGGTCTGATCATCGTCCTGTTCGCATCCCTCGCCGAAGCGATCAACCGCTTCAAACAGCGCCATCGCCAGCGGCTCGGGCGCCAGATGGTGCAGACGGTCCACCAGATCCAGTAACCGCTCGATGCCAAAGGTCGTGTCATCGGCGCCGCGCATATCGCTAAACCCATCGGTCGCCACGACCAGCACATCGCCGGGCGCCAGACGCAGGGACTGATTGCGGCACTGGGCATCCGGCAGGATGCCGAGGGCGGTGCTTTCAGCGCGCAACAAGACGGCGTCTCCACCCACCGGGCGATAGATCACCGGCGCGTGGCCGGCGTTGGCGTAGACGAGCTGCTGGCTCCCTACCGTGTACTGCCCGACGAAGGCGGTCGCAAACACCCCCACCCGCGTGAAATCGTTGTACAGGTCCTCGTTGGACTGGCGCATCACGCTCTCGGGTGTCGGAAAGGGCATAAATTGTGATTTGCTGTGGATGGCGGTGCGGGTCATGGTCATCAACAGCGCCGCCGATATGCCTTTCCCCGTCACGTCGCCCACTGCAAACATGAAAGGCCGCCCCGCCTCGACAATAAAATCGTAGAAATCGCCCCCGACCTGGCGGGCCGGACGCGACTCGGCATAGATCTCCAATCCATCGATCCTGGGCAGGGTTCGCGGCAGCAAATCGAGCTGAACCCGCCGCGCCAGTTCCATCTCGGTCCGCAGTCTGGTCTGCTGGAACATCTCCTGGTAGAGCAGGGTGCGTTCCACCTGCATGCTGGCCTGGTCGGCGAGGGCGCGCACCAGTTTGATCGCGGGCGCGTCAAACCCACCGGGCCGATTGACCAGCCCCAGACCAGACATGACCTGGCCACGGACGCGGATCGGCACGTGGAGCAGGCTACGCACCCCCATCGCCGCCGTGTCCGAACTGGTCTCGTCGCGGATGATCAGGCGCTCGCTGGTGATGCATTGCCGGTAGAGTTCCCACACGAACGCATGGGGTAACATAGCATCCGGTTGTTGGATCAGCAGCGGGGTGGCGGGCGCGGGCGGCTCGAAGGCAGCAAAACCGCCCGGCGCTTTGAGCAGGTGGATCGCTTCGGCCAGCACCACCCGCAGGATCTCCTCCACGGTGACCAGGTCGCGCATGCGCTGCGTAAGCCGGTACAGCGCGAGTTGCTGATCCTGGCTGATCACCAGATCGACGGTCATCAACTGCAACTCCTCCTCGAGTTGCAGAAGATAGGCGATCAGCGCAGCATCGGCCCGCAGCCGCTGTTGAAATGCCTCGCCCTTTACTCCGGTAACGCGAATTTCGCCCAGTTCCTCGTCGCCGCGGAGAATAGGCGCCATCAGACTCGGACGCATCAGGCGATGGCTCGCGGGCCAGTAGACCAGAGGATAGCCATCCTGATAGATGCCAAAGGCCGTCGCCCCCAGCGCCAACCAGGACTCGGCCAGGGCGGCAAAGCGTACATACTGCGAACTGAGCAGTGCCACAAGCATCATCGTGTTGCTCGAAACGGTTACGATCATCGCCTATCTGGCGAACGCCTGCAGGGCACCCTCCTTGTCGGAAAAAATGGTAAAGGATTTATCAAGGCGGGTGAGTTCGAAGATCATATGGACGGGACGGCGCATGCCGCAGAGGTAGAGATCCCCCTGCATTTGCTGGCAGCGTTTGAGCGCCTGCACCAGCGTCGCCAGCGCCGTCGAATCAACA
>DAOTYR010000431.1:0-7412 GCA_034434655.1 Chloroflexaceae bacterium | reverse complement strand
ATCGCCACCGAACGCAACGCCCAGTTCCTCGGCCAGACGGTTGAAGTGCTCGTAGAGGGCGAGAGTAAAGGCAAGTGGCGCGGACGTAGCCCCAACAATAAACTGGTGTTCTTCAGCCATCCAGAGGATCTGACCGGACGCCTCGTGCCCGTCCGCGTGACCCGCACCGGCCCCTGGGCCCTCCAGGGCGAGGCCGCTGGCCTGCCGTGATGGTGCCGGTCGTGCATGCGGCTGCGCCGCATACCACCGGATAAAACAGGTTCTTCCTGGGAGGGCATAGCCCTCCCAAACCCTCCCAGGGGCCGGGGCCTGGGTGCGCGGGCCTCCGGCCCGCGTCCGCTGAGGGATGGGGAAACCCGGTTTCCCCATCCCCCTCCTCCGAGAGGCTATTTTCACGTTAGCCGTCCATGCGGCTCCGCCGCACAAAGCCGCAATGAAAATAAGGTTGCCCTTGGAAGGGCTGCGCCCTCCCACACCCTCCCGCGGGTGGGGGCATGGGGAAACCGGGTTTCCCCATGCCCCTGCGGGGCGGGGGCGTGGGGAAACCCGGTTTCCCCACACCCCTCTTCGAGAGCCTATGTTCACGTCAGGTGACTGCCCCCTCCCTGGCCCTCCCCCGGCGAGGGAGGGCGTCCGGCCGCTCCCCCCAGCGGGGGAGGTTGGGAGGGGGGCTGCGGCGCCGCATGCGCTTATCTGGTAAGCGTTCACATCTCTCCCGGGCGCGCGGGCAGCTTGCCCGCGTAGACGCGACGCGGGCGGGACGCCCGCGCTCCCAGGCGCGTGGGGTACCCCAGGTGTGAACAGTGACACCCTACCCTCCCGCGGGCCGGGGCCTGGGTGCGCGGACCTCCGGCCCGCATCCGCAATGGGAAAGGTTGTCCTGGAAGGGCTGCGCCCTCCCAAATCCTCCCGCGCGCAGGCGCCTGGGCACGCGAGGGCGACGCCCGCCCACACCCTCCCGCGGGCGGGCGCGTCGCAGCGCGAACCTATGCCTTGCGCTCGATGGCCAGCAACGCCCGCTTGCGCTCGAGGCCCCAGCGAAAGCCCTGGAGTCTGCCGTCGCTGCCCACGGCGCGGTGGCATGGCACCACCAGGGCCAGCGGATTGGCCGCGCAGGCCCCACCCACCGCCCGCGCCGCGCCCGGCCCCAGGCCCAGTGCGGCGGCGATCTGTCCGTAGCTGCGCGTCTCACCGTAGGGAATGGCGCGCAACGCCTCCCAGACCCGGCGCTGGAAGGGTGTGCCGCGCAGATCGATAGGCGCATCGGGGCACGGCCCGCGCCCCTCGAGGTAGCCGGTCAGCCCCACGGCGATAGCGGCGAGCCGGGCATCATCGCGCGCGATCCGCGCCTGCGGGTGGGCGCGGCGCAACCCCGTCTCCAACGCGGCAACCTCCTCCCCAAAGGCGACCCAACAGAGGCCCCGCCCGGTCGCGGCAACCAGCAGCCAGCCCAGAGGGCTGTTGACAATGGTGTAGTGGATGTCCGTCCCTGAGGCATGTTTCAGAAGGGCCATGCGGTATGCTCCCGTCGCGTGCCGAATCGCTCCCAAAGCGTCATAGAGACGCCGCAAGCTCGTGAGCGTTAGAGCGCTTCCTGTTGCATGGAGCGGCAATCTCCAATCCACAATCTAAAATCTAAAATAGAGAGGGCCCCTTTCCCCACCGTTCATCGTAAACTCACCAGCAACACCCCCACCAGCACCGCCACCACCCCCGCCCACTGCACCCTGACCAGGCGCTCGCGCAGCAACACCCAGGCCAGCAGCACCGTGACGGCGCTGAAGATCGAGGCCAGGGCCGTCACCACGCTGACGTAGGCCGTGGCGATGCCGATGTTGTAGGCCAGGAAGCCGATCGTGTCGAGCGAGGTGGCGATCGCGATCATGCCAAGGAGACGCGGCGAGAGCGGCGCGGGACGCTGCCGCCGCCAGAGCAGGGCGAGAGCGGCGAGGCCGCAGGCCATCACCCGCCCGATGAAAATGGGCCAGGCAATGCCCAGGCCCGCCGTGACCGGCCCGAGCAGGAAGAAGAAGACCCCGTAGGCCAGCGCCGCGCCAAGGGCCGCCGGCACACCCTTCAGCGCTACGGGTTCGCCCCCTCCGCCCCGTGAGACCACCACCACGCCCGCCATCACCAGCGCCACCCCCGCCAGCGTCACCGGGGCGAGCCGTTCGCCGCCCAGCATCGCCAGGCCGGCGGTAACGACGGCGAAACTGGCGCAGATCGGCGAGACGATCATCACCGTGCCCACCGCCAGCGCCCGGTAGAGGAACAGCGTCCCGGCAACGTTCAGCGTGTTCACCGCCACCCCTAGCGCCCAGAGCGCCGGGTCGAGCGGAGGCAGATCGCGGCGGGCCAGCAGCACCAGACCAATGCTGAGCATCCCCGCGGCCTGAAGGTACAGCAACGTCGCCAGCGGCCCGATGCGCCGCGAGATGCGGCTCAGGGCGAAATCCCCGCCACCCCAGCCCAGGGCCGCCAGCAACCCGAAGAAGACGCCCATCACTGTCCTCTACCTCGAAAGTAACCCGCCCGAAAGGCCACCGCTGCTACCAGCGCAACCAGCGCCAGGATGATCAGACACTCGATCCAGCCAATGGTCATCACGCTTATCCTGATAGGCCGTTCATGGGAGGGTTTGGGAGGGCGACGCCCTCCCAAGAACAACTCTTTTATCCCGTTGGTGTGGAGCAGGGGGATGGGGAAACCGGGCTTCCCCACACCCCCGCCCGCGGGAGGGCGCAGTCCTCAAGCAAGGCGATGGGGAAGCCGGGTTTCCCCACACCCCCGCCCGCGGGAGGGCGCAGCCCTTAAGCAAGGCGATGGGGAAGCCGGGTTTGCCCATCCCCCACCCGGTGGGAAGGCTGCGTCCTCCCAGGAACCCGGCTTGCCCCACGCCCCCGCAGGGTACGTGTTCACATGTGTCCTGGGAGCGCGGGCATCTTGCCCGCGGAGACGCGACGAGGGCGTCCCGCCCTTACTCCCGGGCGTGTGGGTTACCCCAGGGGTGAACAGTTACCCCACAGGGTCGCCTCGCCATCGGGGCAGGACTGCGCTACAATGGCGGGGATGCGCGCGGGCACGGGTGCAGGGTCCTCTGACGCATCAACGCCACACCTGAGAGACCGCCAGGCGCCTGGCACGGGCCGATCTATGGTTGAACGCATGGCTCTCCTCCACAGCCGGCTGCAACTCACCCTCACCGCGCTGATGGCCGCGCTGGTCATCTGGGCGCTGATATGCGCCCTGCGCGGGCGGGTCGGCCAGGGCTACATCGGGGCGCTGTGGGTGGCGCAGTGGCTCATCGTGGCGCAGTGCGGGTTAGGCGCGCTGCTGCTGGCGCGCAACCTGGCGCTGGCCGGGCCGCTGGCGCTGCACCTCATCTACGGCATCGTGGCCCTGCTGCTGCTGCCCGGCGCCATGGCCTACAACCGCGGGCGCGCGGGCCGGGGAGAGGCGCTGGTCTTCGCGACCATCTGTCTCATGCTGCTCGTCGTCGTGGCGCGGGCCTACGAAACGGCGCGCTGACGTGACCATGGGGGAACCAGGTTCCCCCATCCCCCCGTCCGCAGGAGGATTTGGGAGGGCTACGCCCTCACGCAGGGGCGTGGGGAGACCGGGTTTCCCCACGCCCCCGGGAAGGTGAGGGCTACGCCCGTGCGCAGGGGGGTGGGGAGACCGGGTTTCCCCACGCCCCCGCCCCCGGGAAGGTGAGCGCCTGGCCCGCCCGCGGGAGGGTTTGGGCGGGCGTGGCCCGTGCGCAGGGGGGTGGGGAAATCGGGTTTCCCCCAACTCCCCGACCCGCGGGAGGGTTTGGGCGGGCGTGGCCCTCCCAGGAACAACCTTACGTTCATCCCGTTGGTGTGCGGCGCAGCCGCGTGGGCCTGCAACACAAACCGCCACGCATCTGCGTGGCGGCGGTTCATCTGGCTGGGGGACAGGGACTCGAACCCCAACTACCTGAGCCAGAATCAGGCGTTCTACCGTTAAACTATCCCCCATCGGGAATGGTGCCGAAGGTGGGATTTGAACCCACACGGGGTTACCCCCACTACGCCCTGAACGTAGCGCGTCTGCCAGTTCCGCCACTTCGGCATGGCTCATAAGCTTACCATCGCCAATTATACGACGGCGGGGGGGCTTTGTCAAACTGCTCTAACATCTCTCTAATTGCAGAGTTCGCCGCCTTCAGGTACAATACACATCGCAACAGCGTGTCAACGATGACCACGGGGAGGGCCTGGCCCTCCCTCGCTGGTTCATCAAGTGCCGTTCCAGAACCAGGGAGGGTGTACGAAGCCATGCCAACGTACGTTTACGCCTGTGATGCCTGTGGCAAGCAGTTCGAGCAGTTCCAGAGCTTCAAGGACGAACCGCTTACCGTGTGTCGCTGTGGCCAGGCGGGAAAGGTACGCCGGCTGATCCAACCGGCTGGCATCGTCTTCAAGGGGTCCGGCTGGTACATTACCGATAGCCGTAAGCCCGACACAAGCGAGAAGAGCGCCTCGAGTGAGTCAACTGCCGCCAATTCTGACGCTTGAACCCGCCCATCGCCTCCTCCGGCCGGCGGCCTTTGTTCGCCGGCCCATGCCTTCTCGCCCTGGGTGTAGCTGTAGTTAGGGGCGTCGCGTGCTGCGGCGCCCCGCTAAGCATTTCGGTCGCCTGACGTCGCCCGAACTCACCCTAGCGGAAGGTTGTGCTATGTCCCTCTCCAGTGCCCTGCGCGTGCTGCGCGACGATGTGCGCGCCATCTTTCGGAATGACCCGGCCGCGCGCAACCTGGCCGAGGTGTTGCTCTACCCCGGCCTGCATGCGATAATCCTTCATCGCCTTGCCCACGCCATCCATCGCCGTGGCGTGCCCTTCGTCCCCCGCCTGATCTCCCAACTCTCCCGCTTCCTCACCGGGATCGAGATCCACCCCGGCGCCCGCATTGGCCGCGGCTTTTTCATTGACCACGGCATGGGCGTGGTGATCGGCGAAACCACCGAGATCGGCGATTGGGTCGTGCTCTACCAGGGAGTGACCCTGGGCGGCACCGGCAAACAGAAGGGCAAACGCCACCCCACCCTCCACAACGATGTGGTGGTGGGGGTCGGCGCGATTGTGCTCGGCGATATTACCATTGGCGAGGGCGCCCGTATCGGCGGCGGCGCGGTCGTGGTCAAGGACGTGCCGCCCCACGCCACCGCCGTCGGCGTTCCCGCGCGCATCGTCGCCACCCGCGATCCGCGCACCGGCGTCACCCGCCGGGTCGAGGTGCTCCCCGACCCCGAGGGCGAGATGCTCCGCGGCCTCCACGATAAGGTACTCGAACTCGAAGCGCGCCTCAGCGACCTGGAAGAGACCACCCACACCCACCACGCCGAGCATCGTCTCACCTACGACGCGCTCCCTGAGAGCCTCTGGCGCATTCTCTACGATAGCCCACGCAATGGCATGGACGAAGAGTATAATCTCGGCGCGGGGATCTAGCTATGTCCATCACGATCTACAACACCCTCACGCGCGCCGTCGAGCCGTTTGAGACGCTGGAACCGGGCGTCGTGCGCATGTACGTGTGCGGCGTGACGCCCTACGACGAGGCCCATATCGGCCACGCCATGTCGGCGGTGGTCTTCGATGTGATCCGGCGCTACCTGGAGTTCCGCGGCTATAGCGTGCGGCACATCGTCAATTTTACCGATGTTGACGATAAGGTGATCGCCCGCGCCGCGCAACTGGGCCGTGACCCGCTCGAACTCTCCTCCGAACTGGCCGAGGAGTTCCTGGCTCAACTCCGGGAGTTGAACGTCCTGCCCGCCACCGCCTACCCTCGCGTCACGCGCACCATTCCCCAGATTATCGCCTTTATCCAGGGGCTGATTGAGCGGGGGCATGCCTATGTCGCCGATGGCGATGTCTATTTCCGTGTCGCCAGTGACCCGGACTATGGCAAGCTCTCCGGGCGCTCGCTCGAAGATATGCTCGCCGGCACCCGCTTCGAGGTGGACCCGCGCAAGGAATCCCCCGCCGATTTTGCCCTCTGGAAGGCCGCCCGGCCCGGCGAGCCGGCCTGGGACAGCCCCTGGGGCCCCGGTCGTCCCGGCTGGCACATCGAGTGCTCGGCGATGAGCATGCAGCACCTCGGCGAGCAAATTGACATTCACGGCGGCGGGACCGACCTGATCTTCCCCCACCACGAGAATGAGATCGCCCAGAGCGAGTGCCTGACCGGGAAGCCTTTCGCCCGCTACTGGGTGCACAACGGCATGCTGCAACTGGTCAACCCCGAAACGCGGCAGGTCGAGAAGATGTCCAAGTCGCTCGGCAACGTGGTGACGGTGGCGAGGTTCCTGGAGCGTTACGACGCCGATGTCTTCCGGCTGATTGTGCTGAGCGGCTCCTACCGCAGCCCCCTCACCTACAACGACGAGGTCGCCGCCGACAATGCCCGCAAGCTCGACCGTCTGCTCACCGGCTTGCAGCCGCCCATCGGCGCCCTCACCGAGGGGCCGCCCGTCGCCGCCCTCGCCGATGCCGTCGCCACCGCCCGCGCGCGCTTCGTCGAGGCGATGGACGCCGATTTCAACACCGCCGGGGCGCTGGCAGCGCTCTTCGAACTGGTGCGGGCGATCAACACCGCCCGCGACGCCGGTGTCGGCGGCGCGCCCTTCGTCGCCGCCCAGAATGCCCTGCGCGAACTGGCCGGCGTCCTCGGGCTGCGCCTCAGCCCGCGGCCCGCGGCGAAGGTCCAGGACGTGGCGCCCTTCATTGACCTGCTGGTGGAGATGCGGAGCGAACTGCGCAAGGCGCGCCAGTTTGCCCTGGCCGACCTGGTGCGCAGCCGGCTGGCCGATCTCGGCGTCACCCTCGAGGATGGTCCCCAGGGCACGCGGTGGAAACTACCGTGAACACGGGGGAACCCGGTTCCCCCATACCCCACCCCGCGGGAAGGTAAGGGCGCAGCCCTCACGCAGGGGGAGGGGGCAACCGGGTTGCCCCACGCCCCCGCCCGTGGGAGGGCAAGGCCCGCCCGCAGGGGAAGGGGGAAACCGGGTTGCCCCACACCCCTCTTCGAGCGCCTATGTTCACGTTAGCCGTCCATGCGGCTCCGCCGCGCACCGACGGGATGAACATCCTTCTTGGGAGGGCTGCGCCCTTCCAGACCCTCCCACCGGGCGGGGGATGGGGAACCCCGGGTTCCCCATCCCCCGGCGCGCGGGCTGCGCCCTTCCAGACCCTCCTACGGGCAGGAGTGTGGGAACCCCGGGTTCCCCATCCCCCGGCGCGCGGGCTGCGCCCTCCCAAACCCTCCCGGGGGCGGGGGAATGGGGAACCCCGGTTCCCCATCCCCCGGCGCGCGGGCTGCGCCCTTCCAGACCCTCCTACGGGCAGGAGTGTGGGAACCCCGGGTTCCCCATCCCCCGGCG
>DAOTYR010000430.1:0-13115 GCA_034434655.1 Chloroflexaceae bacterium | reverse complement strand
CGTTGGGCCGAGCGCATCATGCCCCTTCCCATCCTCATGCCAGCAGGTGTGGTACAATCAACAACGTGCCGGCGATCGAACACTCGTGCAAGGGAGCAGGGATCGATGACCATACCAAACCATCCCATCACTGTTCCGTTTGACATTGACAAGCTGATTGAGATTTGTCGGCGCAACGATGTCACCTTGCTCGGGCTGTTTGGCTCGATGGCGCGGGGTGCGGCCAATGCCCAGAGCGATATCGATCTTCTGGTACGCTTCTCGCGACCGAAAAGCCTTGTCGCCGTGATTGCGCTGGAGCAGCAGTTGGCAGTGGCCCTGGAGCGCGAGGTCGATCTGCTCACCGAAGCGGCCGTGAGTCCCTACCTGCGTGACCGTATTCTCCGTGACCTTCAGGTGCTCTATGAGGCCAGATGACACTGTCTATCTCCAGCATGTCTTGGATGCGATCCAGAAAATTGAAACGTATCTGGCGGGGGTCGATGAACCGTCCTTACTATGCGCACAGTTTGATTCAAGACGGCGTGATCCGCCAGCTCGAAATCATCGGCGAAGCCGTCAAACGGATCACGCCCGTCACCCGAAGCCTGGCCCCTCAAATCCCGTGGCCAGCGATCGCAGGGATGCGCGACAAACTCATTCACGATTATTTTGGGGTTGACCTCAAGCGAGTGTGGCTCGCTGCCCTAACGGATGTCCCCATCCTCAAGACGACGGTTACCGCAATCCTGGCTACGCGCCAGGCCAATCAAGGAGATACGCCGTAGATCCCACGATAAAGCGCCTGAGCATCCCGGAGGTATCGCGCACCTCCCCGATTGGATCACACGGGAAGCCTATTCCGATCAGGTCAGCAGCGCCGGTTTTTTGGGCAGGAAGCGAGGTGTATCCCCATCCGATCTTCTCCTCGTATGCATACCCAGGCCCGCCGGGTTTTTCCGAAGCCCGGGTCAGACCGGAAGCGGCTCGGTGGGATGCGGTGCTTTCGGAGTTCGCACTTCCGTATGAGGTGATGCGGACGGCTGTAGCTCCTCGCGAAGATCTGATGGAGTTTCTGGAAACTACGTATTCCGTTGCTGCGGACCTGGGTGGATGGAATCGAGAGCAACTGGAATGGAAGGAGGGTGAACGCCCGCCTGTTGGAGGGCTGAAACGGCAGGTCTGACTCCGCATGAGAAAGGTTCACGTATCTGGCGGCGACCCGGCATGCCTATAGGGTACTGACAGGCGCTGTATGACCAGGCATTGCACCTGACACTCTGCTTCGTGGGGCACACGTGAATGCCAGGGCGTTATGTGACAGGGCAGTAGGAAGATGACCGCGATATCTTTGTGCGGCAGAAGCGCTTGCATGACCAGTTTATGGTTTGGCCGGTCGTGGAGGTGCTGGGCGTTGTCTCTCCACTGGGTGACAAAGACTTCTTTTTGTTCGTGCAGTGCAGTTTGTCACTTCTGGTGTGGGTAAAAATCTCGACTGTGGTGTCGTAGATCGTTGGGCCGGGCAAGAAGGGGCAGACGAGCGTGTAGGCAGTGGAGCCTTGCGGCTGCAGGCGCAAGCGCCCAGCAGGCGCATCCACATGAGGGCTTCGCCTCGCTGTGCCTGGCTTGCCGCAGGAGATGCGCAAGCCGTTGAGCGCTTGTGCATAAGGAGTAAATGTGTCAAAAAATTATCTATTTTCAATTGTGCTATCAATACTGGTAATCACAATCCTGTCATTTTTCTTTGAAGTGACTGGAATCATTTCATACGGATCGATTGTTTTAAGCATCTGGCTAACACTAGCAATAATTGTGATTTGGTGCATTTCTTGGGTGTTACTGAAAACATGCTTAATTAAGCGACTGTTTCAATTACAAACACCCTTAAAACTGCCTCTCTTATTGTTTTTATCTGGAATAGCAGGAGTTGTTATTTCAAATCTTTATGCTTTGCCTGCTGTCCCCTCAACAACATTATCTATTAATGATCAGTTGAACTACATGTACAAAACTGATCAGGGTGATAGGTTGGCATTGCGGTTCATAAGACTAAACGAGCGCGATCAAGAACGCATACAGCGAGTTGTTAATATTCTTGAACAAGATGAAATCCTATCTCCAGAGAATCTGTACCAAGCCGCCACAATACTTCAACACGGAACAGGGAGCGAACATTATGAAATGGCATATATACTCGCAAAGCGAGCAAATGAATTGGGATACGAAAATGAATTATGGAAAGCCGCTTATGACCGCTGGATGTTGTCTTTAGGAAAACCGCAAGTATATGGGACTCAAACTAAAGCAACACTTACTATCTTTGGTGTACAAGTTGAGCAAAAATAATTTCTTCATTTGTAACGCGCCCAACAAAGCGTGCACCTGAAGCTGGAGATTCTGCGCCCACTTCAAGCAGTTTTCTACGCTCGAGCATTGCCCCAGCGCAGGTAACGCACACCGTTGGGCGCTTGCCCTAAAATAATCGAAAGAGAGCAATGTCTTTTGTAACGTCGCTAAAAATACTCTTTGAGTATTTCTTATCAGTTTTTATATGGTCAATTTTGAATCCTTATGGATTAGTACAGACTTTACAACAAACAGTGGGACAATTCATAGCTATTAGTCGATCTATCGTGAAAGGCGTCATGTACGACGACACTGTGACTTTTGTTTTGCCGTTCGAAGGAACCTGGAAAGTTGCGAATGGCGGTATTCGCAAACAAACTTCCCATTCGTGGAATCTCATAGGGCAAAGGTATGCTTATGATTTTGTAGTGGTTGACGATGCCGGGAAAACATATCAAGGTCCTTCAAACAGACCAGAAAACTATCTGGCTTTTGGAAAACCTATCCTTGCAGCATCCGATGGGATCGTAGTGGATGTGCGGAATGACATCAAGGATTACCATCGAGCAGGAACAGGATGGGTAGATATAAAAACTCCCGATATACGTGGAAACTACGTCGTGATAAAGCACAATTCTGGTAGATACACTCTTTACGCTCATCTAAAAGCGGGCAGTATAACGGTAAAGAAAATTCATTTTGAACATATTATAAAGCGCCCAACCCGCGCTTGCACCCGACGCCGCGAAGCGCAGCGGAGCGGCGCGGCTGAGCGGCATACCGTTGGGCGGGCATGCCGATGGTGGTGGCGAGTGCTGTCTGTAGTGCCTGGCGCTGAGAGGGGTATCTAACGTGAAAATAAGCTGCTGGGGCAGGGGAATGGGGAAACCGGGTTTCCCCATTCCTCCCCCCGCGGGAGGGTTTGGGAGGGCGCAGCCCTCCCAAGAATAACCTTCTTTTCATTGCGGCTTTGTGCGGCGGAGACGCATGGAGGAATGAAATGAGTGTACAAACGAAAGAACACATCCTATCCCTTATTCAAGAGCATCAAAGCCAGATCAGGAACCTGGGCGTGAGAAGGTTGGGCCTATTTGGCTCCTTTGTCCGTCGGCAGCAGGATAGCGATAGCGACGTAGATGTCCTGGTGGAATTCGAACCAGGTCGCAAGACGTTCGACAACTTTATTCGAGTTGCCTTGTTTCTGGAGGATTTGTTTGGGCGGCGGGTCGAATTGGTCACACCTGAGGCCCTCAGTCCTTACATTGGTCCACATATCCTGCGGGAGGTTGAATATGTCCCGCTCGGCAGTTGAATACGTGCGTCATATTTTAGACGAGACCGGGTATTTGATGGATCGAGCACAAGGACTAACCTGGGATCAATTTATGCGCGATGCGACATTGAAGCGCGCGTTCGTGCGCAGTCTTGAGATCATTGGTGAAGCGTCAAAGCAGATACCGGAGGACTTCAAGCAAAAGTATGGTCACCTGGAATGGCGAGCGATGGCTGGTATGCGCGACCGATTGATCCATGGCTACTTCGGGGTTGATTACGGTATCGTCTGGGACGTTGTGACAAACAAGATCCCTATACTCCACCAGGCGATCAAGGAGATCATTGAAGCAGAGGACTCTACTCAGTGAAGGCCTGCCCAACACGCGCTTCCACCTGACGCCGCTCCGCTGCGCTGCGCGGCGCAGGTGGCGGCTGTCCGTTGGGCGGCGCGCCATCACTGGTCCATGGGATGCGCGAAGGCATGGAGCGCAATCACGGTCCGGCATGTACCTTCACGGTCACATCGATGCGCTGACAGATGTGGTACACTATGTTGAGCACCGGCCGCACGTTGTACCCGCTGTAATGTGCTGGCAGCCTGAGCGGACATGCACTTCACGATCATCAGTGACATCACCGCGATAGAGACGATCGCGATCAGCCAGGGTATTCGTGAAGTGGCGCGCCTCCGCAAACAATACGGCTCCGGTCGCTGGCGCAAGCGTAAAGGCATCGCGACGGTCCTGCTGGCGGATGGAACCGCCCACACGGCGGAAGTTCATTGGTATGAGGCGACGGGAGTGGGCCAGAAGGAGCACAAGATCAAACGCCTGCTGGATTAGTTGATGCTACACAATACAATGAGTGAACCACATTTCGCCATCTGCATCAAGAATACGGGATACCCTGCCGCACTAGAAGTACGGAAGATCTATCAAGTGCTGCCGGATGCGACCGCTGCGGCACATCAGTTAATACGCATTATTGACGAGTCCGGCGAGGATTACCTCTATCCTGCGTGCTATTTCGTGCTCATCGATCTGCCCCGTGCTATCCAGGAGTCGCTCCTCACAGCAACCTGATACCAGATCAATCCCATGAGCACGCGTGCCGCCCAACATCGCTTGCACCTGACTCGCTGAGAGCGGGCGTCTTTGATAACCTGTTTCACTCGATACCTGTACCGCCTGGCCGGAGGCAAACGTGCGATCATGTCTCGTCCAGCGATCTATCTCACGCGCCGCCTGCCCGCGGCGGCCATGGCCATCCTGGAAGCGGCCTGCACGGTGACGCTCTGGGACGAAATGGAGCGCCCCGTGCCACGGGCGGAGTTGCTGCGCGGGGTGGCCGCTGCCGAAGGTCTGCTCAGCCTGCTGACCGACCGGGTGGATGCCGAAGTGCTTGCCGCCGCCCCCCGGCTGCGGGTGGTGGCGAACATGGCGGTGGGCTACGATAACATTGACGTGGCGGCCTGCACCGCCCGGGGCGTGCTGGTGACCAACACGCCCGACGTGCTGACCGAAACCACCGCCGATCTGGCCTGGGCGCTGATGCTCGCCGCGGCCCGGCGCATCGTCGAGGGCCAGCGCATGATCGAAGCCGGCGCCTGGGGACCCTGGCATCCCCTGCAGATGGTGGGCGTGGATGTGCACGGCGCGACGCTGGGGGTGGTCGGGGCCGGGCGCATTGGCGGGGCGGTGCTGCGCCGGGGCGCCGGCTTCGCCATGCGGCTGCTCTACCACAACCGCCGCCCGGCCCCGGAGCTGGAGGCCGCGACCGGAGCGATCTATCGGCCCTTCGACGACCTGTTGCGCGAGAGTGACTTCATCGTGGTGAGCGCGCCGCTTACGGCGGAAACCCGTGGCATGTTCGGGGCGCGCGAGTTCGCGCTGATGCGCGAGACGGCGGTCTTCGTCAATGTGGCGCGCGGGCCGCTGGTGCGCGAGGAGGACCTGGCGGCGGCGCTCCGCGCCGGGCGCCCGCGGGCCGCGGGCCTCGACGTCTTCGAGCGCGAGCCGATCGGCCCCGACCATCCCCTGGTGAGCCTGCCCAACTGCGTATGCGTGCCGCACATCGGCAGCGCCACCCTGGCCACGCGCACGCGGATGGCCACCCTGGCCGCCGAGAATCTCGTGGCCGCCCTTACCGGGCGGCCACTCCTGACACCGGTCAACCTCACGGAACTCGCAGCCCCTGGGCGGGGCGCCCCTTCGTGGGCGCGTGGGGCAGCGGATCAATGAGCCGGCCCAGCCATGCCGCCATCAGCAGCGCATGGAGGTAGCGCGGCTCACCGATGGGGTGCGCGGGCCGGGGCGCCGCGCAGTAGCGCGTGTACACAGGGCGCTCGCCGGTGGGGGGAGGCGCTGCGCTCGAAGGGGCCGGGCGGCCTGGCGCGCGCTCATACTGGATCGTCATCGCCATCCTCCTTCCTGCCGCGGGTCGTCAGAGTTGAAAGCCTTGACCGCATCGTGGTAGAGTATCTGGGTCTGACATGTATAGCATAGCACGCTCTGGCGACTTTAGCTACAGGCAAATGTCCCAATTATGCCGCATCGCTCTCCGCCGCGGCCCGCGCGTCGCGCCTGGGCCGCGGTCGGACCCGATGTGGCTTCGCCATGCCGGTTGTCCATACGGCGCCACACACCGGCGGGAGGCACAAAGGTCGTTCGAGGGCTGCGCCCGCCCACACCCTCCCATTGGGGGAGGAGATAGGGAAACCCGGTTTCCCCATCTTCCGGCGTGAGGGCTGCTCCCTCCCCACACCGCCCGCGGGTGGGGGGACGGAAACCTGGTTTCCCCACACCCCTCTCGGAGAGCCTATGTTCACATGACAGCCGTCCATGCGGCTCCGCCGCACACCGACGGGATGAACATAATTCTTGGGAGGGCTACGCCCTCCCAAACCCTCCCACCGGGTGGGGGTATGCTGAAGCGCCGCATCCGCTTCTTTGACAAACCACGGCTTGACAGATCGCGCGAAAAAAGACTATGATAAAGCCCATGATCGCGAATCATCCGTAAAGAAGGATGTGCGCAGTGGAGGGATGCGGAGAGGCGCAGCCTCCCCGCACCCCTCCACCGCGTACGTCCTGTAACATGAGAAGGGCGTGGGAGGGCGCGGCCCTGCCACGGAAACCGCTTTGATAGCCGCTCGGAGGAGGCTGGGGAACCCCGGACCCTGTCGTGGGTCACCTCGCTGGTCTTCACGGGATCACGTCGCGGATGTTCGGGCGCGCCTGCCGGGCCACCCCCGCCACGGTTGACCCCGTTTGCGGAACCGCGCCTGATAGAAGGAGGACCGCATGGCTGCACGACTGCTCCACCGCCTGGCCGCGCCCCTGGCGGGTGTGGCGCTGGCGCTGGCCCTGCTGCTGGGAAGCCTGCCCGCGCTCCGGGCCCAGTCCGATGTGCGCTTTTTCCCCGAGACCCAGCATTCCCTGCGCGGGGCCTTTCGCGTGTTCTGGGAAGCCAATGGTGGCGTTGAGATCTTTGGTTTTCCCATCACCGAGGAGTTCACCGGTCCTGATGGCCGCATTATGCAGTGGTTCGAGCGGGCGCGTTTTGAACTGGCTCAGGGTGGCAGCACGCCGGTCGTGGAACTGGGCAACCTGGGTCTGGAAGTCACGCAGGGAAGGATCTTCCCCAAGTCGCCACCCATTCCGAATAGCGCTGACCGTCGCTACATCCCGCAGACCCAGACCATCATTCAGTACGGTTTCAAGGAGATCTGGGAAACCCGCGGCGCCGAGCGTATTTTCGGCTTTCCCATCAGCAATGAGATCCAGGAACAACTGGAGAGCGGTCGCTGGCACACGGTGCAGTACTTCGAAAAGGCGCGCTTTGAGTACTGGCCCGAGTTTCCTCCCGGCCGTCGGGTGCTGATCAGCACCCTCGGGCGCCGGCTGGCCCCGCCCGCGCTTCAGGCGCCTGCGCCGCCACCCGGTCCGACCGCCACGCCTCCAGTGCCTTTGCCGACCCCGCTGCCGCCCCCTCCGCCCGGCATCAACGCGCGGGTGACGCCTGAGATCGGGCCACCGGGCACGACCTTCCTGCTCAACGCCGGCGGCTTCGTCGCCGGCGAGCGGGTTGGCATCTGGGTTACCGCGCCGAACCGGGCCACCTTCGACGCGGGCTTCCAGGCTACCGCCGATAACCGGGGCACGATCGAGGGGCAGAATATCACCTTCACCGCCGACCAGAATGCCGCCGAGGGCCTCTGGTCGTTCAACGCCCGCGGCGTCAGCAGCGGGCGCGAGGCCGTCGGCTACTTCCGCGTCACCCGCGTCGTGCCCGCGGGCGATCCCGGTCGTCTGGGCCGTGTTGCGCACGATCAGCTTGGCCGGCAAGGCGATGGGTTCATCGTGCCGGTCGCTGCGCCGCCCGGCGCAACCTTTACGCTCCTGGCCCGCGGCTTGCAGTCCGGCGAAGAGGTGAGCGCCTGGATTACGGGGCCGACCGGGCGCTCCACGCCGATCGATCCCGCTCAGGTGCGCCGTGATGGGACGACAGCGCAGGTCAGTGTGAGCACCGGCGGGCTGCCCGAAGGGGTGTATTCCGCCGTGGCCCGCGGGCAGCGCAGCGGGGTGACCGTGGCCGCGGCCTTCAGTCTGACCCGCGACTTCGTGGCGGGGCCGGGGACGCCGCTGCCCGCCAACAATCGTGGCAGCGCCACGCCGGTGAACGCTCAACCGGGCGGGGTCGTCCAGATCCGCGGCGAAGGGCTGCGTCCCGGCGAGCCGCTGGAGTTCTGGATCACCGATCCGTCCGGCGCCTACGTGCTGTTCCCCGATACGCCCGTCGCCGATAACCAGGGACGTGCTGGCTACGATCCGCCCCTCGACCTGCGAATCCAGCCCGACTCGCTGCCTGGCGTCTACGGGGTGCATTTCCGTGGCAAGGCCAGTGGGGCGCGGGTTGATGTCTACTTCAGTGTCACCCCCACCACCCGCGCCGCGCTCGACCCCGGTGGGGCGATCCGGAAACATGCGCGAATCGTCGGTTTCAAATAAGCGCATGCGGCGCCGCAGCCCCCTCCCGACCTCCCCCCGCTGGGGGGAGGAGCCGGACTCCCTCCCCCAGCGGGTTTAGGGGCGGACAGAACATCCGAGCCAATGCGGCTTCTACCGCATTGGGACGCCCCAGCGCACGGCTCTGGTCGCCCCTCTCCCACGCGCGGGAGAGGGGCAGGGGGTGAGGGCCAATCAGCGCATCCCAACGCCATAAAGCCCCTCGGCGCTCATGTGTTCTGTCCGCCCCTAAACCCCACCCGCGGGAGGGTTTGGGAGGGCACAGCCCGCGCGCAGGGGGATGGGGAAACCAGGTTCCCCCATCCCCCCACCCGGTGGGAGGGTTTGGGAGGGCTGGGGGGAGGAGCCGGACTCCCTCCCCCCAGCGGGGGGAGGGCTGGGGAGGGGGGCAGTCACCTTGCCCGCGGAGACGCGACGAGGGCGGGCCGCCCGCGCTCCCAGGCGATGTTCATCGCGGCGTTGTGCGCGAATCGCATGGACGGCTGAGGTGAACATAGGCTCTCGAAGAGGGGTGTGGGGAAACCGGGTTGCCCCACGCCCCTGCCCCGCAGGGGTATAGGGCAACCTGGTTTCCCCACGCCCCGCCCGCGGGCCAGCCACGGCGCAATCTGGAAGGTTGCGCGCGGGGCACCGGGTTTCCCCACACCCGGGCGCGCGCCCCCTGCTATGGCGCAAAAATACGGTAGTTCAGATTTGGAAAGACCCCATCAGCTTCCTCCAATTGTTCCAGCAAAAACAGATCACTGGGATCCACGCGCTCGCGGCGCGCCAGCTCGGCAAGTTGCTCAAAGCGGTCGAGGTACACGCGCCAGCGTCCGGTCGCTTCGTCCGTCGCCCCTGCGCTCAGCCGCGCCGGCCAGTCGCCAGTCTGGGCGAGCATGATCTCACGGGCGGCCTGGTTGAGGACGCGCTCGCGCTCGGCCTCGGCGCCGGGGTAGGCGCTGGCCAGTTGCACCATGCGCTCCTCCGCGGCGTGGAGCATCTGCCAGTACTCTTCGGCGGCCCCCCCCCGCCAGCCAGCGTGCCCACCCACTGACCACGAGCCTTCCCGCAAGACGACCTCCACGCGCGGGCGATGAGCGCGCACATAGGCGCCCGGGGTTGTCAGCGTCACTTCGCTGTGCGTGGCGCAGTGGATGAGCGCGGCCTGGAGCCAGGTGCTCCCCTCCACCCACGTGGGGCCGATCTGAGCGGCATCGAGCAACACTAGCGCCAGGTCGTGCGCCCCACGCCGGCGCGCCTCGGTGACCAGCGCGGTGGCGAAGTGATTGGCATGCTCCTGCGCGCGCCGCAAGGCGTGATAGGGATCGTAGGGGGCGCCGCTGCGGGCCAGCGCGCCGCGGGCATCGGCGGGATCGCGGTACAACGGATCGCCGGCGTAGCCCAGTTCCACCGACCAGATGTGCCGTGCCAGATCCTCGTCGGGGAAAACGGCGGCAATGCGGCGTCCGGCCAGCCAGACCGCTGGCGGCGCCGGTGTGGACGGCAGACAACTCGGGTCGGCCACCAGGTAACGCAGCCCGGCGTCGGCGGCCGCGCCCTCAACGCCGGGGCGCCAGCCGGCCCCGGGCAGCCAGAGGCCCTCGGGTCGCCACAGGTGCCGGGTGATCTGCAGCACCCCCTGCTCGATCTGCGCCCGCACCGACTCCTCCCGCCCCAGCAGGGGAAGATAGGCATAGGTGGCCGGGACGGCCAGCGGCTCGATCACCCGCGCCGCGGCCAGTTCGCGAATGGCGCGCGGCAGGTTGCGCCGGAAACGCTCCTCGAAGCTCCGCAGCCGCTGCCGGCCCCATTCCAGGTAGAACCGCCCCAGATACGCGCCGTGGGGGTCGCCGTCCCGCTCGGCGATGGCCAGTTCCGCTTCGCGCCGGGCCAGCACGTTGTGCATCCAGAGGACGAAGTGTTTCTGCACCACCGGGTCGGCCAGTTGATCGACCAGCAGGGGAGAACAGGCCAGGCCGATCCGCGGGTGCAGACCGCTGCTGTGCAGGTCGCCCAGCAGTTCGAGCAGGGGCAGCAACCCCTGGGCCACCAGCGTGTGCAGTCCCTCTTCACCCCGCGGGCGCCGCCCCGCGCGGCGCAGGTACGGTACATGGGCCAGCATCAGAAATGCGACATGCATAGGTTTGGGAGTGCGTGTTCACTCTCGGCAACCGCAAAGCTGCCATCTCCCATCGCTCTACGGCGATGGGAGCACCGGTGTCACCACCGTGGGCGAACCGAGAATGGTCGGCTCATCGGTCGGCGAAGGCGTTGGCGGCGCCGTTGCGCTGGCGGTAGGCGTGCTGGTTGCCAGCGTGGGCGTCGGCGTCGGCTCGGGCGTGCTGGTTGCCGTGGCCGTTGCTTCTTCCGGCGTAGTGGTTGGCGCGGGCGGCGCGGTAGGCGGTATGGTTGCCGGCGGCGCCGCGGTAGGCGGCGGCGGAGGGGGCGCGGTAACCGGTGGTGGCAAGGTTGGCGGGCCAGCGGTCGGCGCCAGCGTTGGCGACGCTGCCGGTGGTGGAAGCGCCGTGCCGTCGGGGACGCCCGGTGTGGCCGGCGCTCCCGTCGCCGGCATCGGGCTGGGCGCGCCCAGGCTGGGCGTTGGAACATCTGGTTGGGGCGGGGGCGCGGGAACGCCGGCCATGCCACGCGCCACAATGAAGATAAATGCCGCTGTCACCATCACCAGCAACGCTCCGAGCAACAACAGGGGCAGGGCGCTCCCGTCACCGGCTTGCCGGGCGCGGCCGAACTCGCCGGCGCGCGACAGCCCATCGGTCGTTGGCGGGCGTGGCGCCAGCGGAACCGCAGGGGGGCGCGGCGCGGGGGTGGTGGGCGCGCTGCCGACCGCGACGGGCGCGGCTTGTGGCGCGGCGACGGCCGATGGCAACGGCGCGTCGGAGGGCCGTGAGCGTGGCGGCGGCGCGGGGATGGCCTGCGGTATGGGAGGCCTGGGTGTCATGCCCAGGGGATCGGCCAGGGCCGCCAGTTGCTCGCGGGTGGCCAGGGGCGTGCCGTAGCGCGCCGCGACGGCGCGCAGGGCCTCTACTAGCTCCAGGCCGCTCGCGAAGCGCTCTTCCGGTCGCTTCGCCAGAGCTCTTGCCAGAACGGCGTCGAGTTCTTGCGGCAGGTGCGGCAGCACGCTCGATGGCGGTGGTGGGGGGAGCTGGGCGTGGGCGACGATCAGTTGCGGCGCCGTGCCGCTAAACGGCACCCGCCCGGTGATAAGCTCGTAGGCCACCACCCCCAGGGCGTAGAGGTCGCTGCGACCGTCTACCCGGCGGGCCTCGGCCTGCTCGGGCGAAATGTACTCCGGCGTGCCCATGAAGAGCCCCGTGCGCGTCAGCCGCTCGCCGTCGGAGTCGGGCGTCTGGGCGATGCCGAAATCTGTCAACAGCACCCGGCCATCGTGGTCGATCAGTATGTTGTGGGGCTTGACATCGCGGTGCACCGCGCCCAGAGCGTGGGCGTAATCCAGGGCGCGGGCCACCGGGTCGAGGAGGCTTACCGCGTACCCCAGGCCCAGGATGGTCCGCTCCTCGAGCACAGCGTTCAGGCTGCGCCCGGCGACGCACTCCATGGCGATGTAGTGGAGCCCGTCTTCCTCACCCACATCGTAGATGGTTACGATGGCGGGATGGCGCAGGTTGGCCGCGGTGGTCGCTTCGCGCTCAAAGCGCCGGATGTATTCGGGGTCGAGGCTGAGTTGCGCCGCCAGGATCTTGATCGCCACGGGCCGCTGGAGTTGCGTGTCTACCGCGCGGTACACGCGGGCCATGCCCCCGCGTCCAAGCTCGGCGCGGATCTCATAGCGCCCCAGGCGGCGTCCGATCAGGCTGGTCACGCGGCGCTCTCCTTGCGGCAGCAGGCGCGGTGGTGTTTTTACCGTTGCAATACAGTATACACGATCAGGAACCGCGGAGGGTTGTTGCAGAATAAGAATGAAACCGGGTATAGGCCGCGCCGTCGGCCTTCGCATCCCCTAGCCGAGGGCTAACGTGAACATCGTTCGCCGCGTTCAGCCCCCCTCCCAGCCTCCCCCCGCTGGGGGGAGGAGCCGGGTTCCCGCCCCCAGGGGGGGGTGGGTCAGGGCGGGGGCCGGCGCCGTGCCCGCGGCGCCGTGGCGCGGGCGGGACGCCCGCGCTCCCAGGTCATGTGCATCGCGGCATTGTGCGCCATGCGCATGACCGTCTCACGTGAACCTACGCCCTCGGTGAGGGGTGTGGGGGAACCGGATTCCCCCCTACCCCCGCCCGCGGGAGGGTGTGGGAGGGCTGCGCCCTCCAGCAGGGGTGTGGGGAAACCCGGTTTCCCCACGCCCCCGCCCGCGGGAGGGTGTGGGAGGGCTGCGCCCGCCCAAGAAAGACCTATCTTCATCCTGTTCGTGTGCGGCGCAGCCGCATGGACGGCTGACGGGCACAGCATTAGTATAAATTCGGTTAAAGGATTGGCAAGGATGACAATGGTCCCGACTGTCCCGCTCTGTGGGTAAGACGGGACGTACGGTCG